>SKTQ01000270.1 GCA_007122505.1 Bacteroidales bacterium
ATCAACATGGGCATCCACCTGCTCGTTCACTTCGTGTTTGATCCGTTCTACAATGGCTCCCTGGAATGCAAAGGGAAGAATGATGAGAAGCAATAACAGGGTTGCCAAAACGATAAAAAAAATCTTGATAACTTTTTTAGCCATTTTTCCTTGTGTATAATGTGAAAGGATATTCAGTAAAATTAATCAAAAATATAAAATTGGATGGTTCGCCATCCTGTATAACGTGAACGCTCTCAAAGTGGTGTCAATTTTGTATCTTTGCAAAAAACTTTTAATTATTTTCGACATGCTGAATGTAAGACTTAGTGTTCTTTCCACAATCATTTTCCTTTCTTTTTCTTTGAACGCCCAGATTACCACTGACCCGCCTTTACCTGTTGCAGATGAGCCGGTCATTATAACATTTGACGCCACGCAGGGAGGCGGCGGCATGGCCGGCTACACCGGTGATGTATATGCCCACACTGGTGTAACCATCCAGGGGGTGGGACCATGGCAATATGTGATCGGCGGTTGGGGCGACAATGCTGCACAACCACAGTTGACACGTATTGATGACGACCTGTATCAGTTAGAGATCACACCCAGTATCCGGGAGTTTTACGGCGTACCATCCAACCAGGTGATCACTGAAATGTGCTTTGTCTTCAGAGCCGCAGAAGGCAGCCCGCAAACAGAAGACCTGTTTGTCACTGTTGTGGAAGAAGGCCTGAATGTATCCATCATATCCCCGGTAGGGTTGCAGCCCGTTTTTGCCTTAAATGATATGGTACCCATCCTGGCCAATGCCAATGAAGCCGATTCCATAGCTCTTCGCATCAATAATGCATATATCACCTCTACCACCGATAACCAGCTCTCTTACGACTGGCAGGCCGACAGCTACGGCCAGCAGCATATTCTCGTTACCGCCTATGGCGCGGATAATGAAACTGCCGAAGCAGAAACGTCCGTTTTTATCCGGCAGGATGTCACTGTTGCCCCATTGCCTGATGATGTTATAAATGGTATCAATTATATTGATGAGAACACAGTAACTCTTGTCCTGCATGACCCTCCGGCTCTCAAGGAATTTGTTTTTGTAATCGGTGACATGAACGATTGGTCACTAACTGAAGATCACCATATGTACAGGACGCCCGATGGTACCCGGTATTGGCTGACGCTGACCGGGCTTGAGGCAGACACTGAATATGGTTTTCAGTATTATATTGATGGAACGTTGCGACTGGCTGATCCATATACCCATAAAGTCCTTGACCCATGGAATGACCATTGGATCAGTGATTTTAACTACCCGGACCTGAAACCTTATCCTCACGGAGAAACAGCGGGCCTGGTAAGCATTATGCACCCAGGCCGGCCGGCATTTGAATGGGAGGTTACCGACTTCACTCCTCCGGCAGTGGAAGATTTGGTTATCTATGAGCTGCTAATCCGTGACTTTGTGGAAACCAGTGCCATAAAAACAGTGATGGATTCGCTGGATTACCTGCAAAATCTTGGCGTAAACGTAATTGAACTAATGCCCATCAACCAGTTTGAGGGAAACATTTCATGGGGATATAACCCTGCCCTGTATTTTGCAACGGACAAAGCTTACGGCACCCGCGAAGATTATAAACGCTTCATTGATGAGGCTCACAAGCGGGGTATGGCGGTGGTGCTGGATATTGTGCTAAACCATAGTTTCAACCTGTCGCCCCTGGTGCAGATGTATTTTGATCCGGAAGCCGGCGGCTGGGGCCAGCCACTGCCGGAAAACCCATGGTACCTGGAAACCTGCCCCCATGAGCCGTGGTGCTGGGGTAACACCTTTGATCAGGACAGCCCTTATGCACAAGAACTGTTTAAACGCACTGTACAATATTGGTTAACTGAGTTTAAGGTTGACGGATTTCGCTTCGACTTTACCAAAGGTTTTACCAATGTTCAAACCGGCGGGCAGGGTTGGAACTACGATGCTGCCCGGATAGCAAACCTCAAGCGAATCGCCGATGAAGTATGGGAAGTGAACCCGGATGCCTATGTTATCCTGGAGCATTTTACGGAAAATGCCGAAGAAAAAGAGCTTTCCGACTATGGTATGCTGATCTGGGGCAACATCACCCATGCTTACCAGGAAGCAGCCATGGGGTGGATCCCCAACTCCAACTTCGACTGGATCTCCTACCAAAACAGGGGTTGGGACGACCCTCACCTGATTGGCTATATGGAAAGCCATGATGAAGAGCGAATCATGTTTAAGAATATCACATGGGGCAACTCCGGCAACCCTGATCACGACATCAAAAACCTGTCAACGGCACTTCGCCGGGCAGAGCTTGTCGCGGCATTCTATTTTCCAATACCAGGGCCAAAAATGATCTGGCAGTTCGGTGAGCTGGGCTATGACTATTCCATCAATCACTGTCAGGATGGTACCATCGACGAGGGTTGCCGTACAGATCCAAAACCTATCCGCTGGGACTATTTTGACGACTGGCGCAGACATCGGGTATATACCATCTATTCGCTGCTGGCCAACCTGAAACAGGAGCATGATGTTTTCCGTACCGATGACTATTCGCTCAGCCTGCAAGGTCCCATGAAACGGATTCACCTGAACCATCCGTCCAGAAATGTCACTGTGCTGGGCAACTTTGATGTGGTGGCCGGTGACATACAGCCCAACTTCCAGGAAACCGGCACCTGGTACGAATATTTCAGCGGCGAGGTGTTGGAGGTCACCAATGTAAACCAGCCCATTCACCTGCAGCCCGGTGAATTCCGCATGTACGCCACCGTGGCATTCCCGGAGCACGGTGAACCACTGACAACCCCTGAGCCCGATGCATCATCCAAAGAAACAATAAAAATATATCCCAACCCGGCGCAACATACACTGAACATCTCCGCCACAGGCCCCATTCAGTCTGTTGAGGTAATTGACATGGTGGGAAGAATCATCACCAGGAAAGCACCGATGGAAACGCATACAACTATTAATATGAGTCATCTGAATCCGGGTTTGTATTTTGTGCGGGTAAAAACCGCGGAGGGCGTGACTACCGAAAGTATCCGGGTAGTCAGATAACCTGAGGGAGAGTTTTGATTCACTGCGTTTTTGATTGGATGATTGATTTTTCTCACATTAATAAACAGAAATATCATTTGCATCAGAATTCACGTTATGTACTCCCCGGACTTTTCGCATTTACTGAATGCCGGGTGACAGGCTGTAAAAATGTAAACTTTAACTCAAATAAAACAACTTTATGAAGAAAAACAAAGCGTTGCTTATCGTTGCCGTTGTGGCGATGGTGGCATTTTCCTGTGTGCCGGTGAGAAAGTTTGAAGATCTGGAAGCAAGACACAATCAAACAATTGCAGACAAGCAGGATATTCAGGCAGAGCTTGACAAATACAAGTGGGATAATGCACGTTTGTTTGACGAGCTTGACAATATGTCGCGTAAAGCTGAGCGGCTGAGGGAGGATACTTTTCAAATGGGCAGGCAATTCAGGCGTTTGCAGCAAAATTATGACCAATATGTGGATCAAATGCAAAAAATGATGGCCGGTCAAAGTGAAGAGATGCGGCTGGTGATGTCGCGCCTGCAGTCCACCCAGGAAGACCTGCAACGGAGGGAGGATGCGTTGAATAACGCCACGCGCGAACTGGAAGAAAAAGAGCGCAGACTTGACGGCCTGATGGCCGATGTGCTGGCAAAAGAGTCAAGGGTAAATGAACTGGAAGAGATCCTGATGCGCCAGGACTCCATCGTCGAAAACCTGCGAAGCACGCTTTCAACTGCCCTGCTTGGTTACCGCGACCAGGGACTCTCGGTGGAAATACGGGGAGGCAAAGTATATGTATCTATGGAAGAAAATCTCCTGTTTGCCACAGGAAGCACAAGGGTGGACAGGCAGGGAGAACTGGCTCTGAAAGAACTGGCTAAAGTGCTGCAAGACAATCCCGATATCAACATCATGATCGAAGGTCATACCGATAATGTGCCGATACGCCCCGGATCTGCCATCCAGGACAACTGGGATCTCAGCGTTTTGCGTGCTACCTCCATCCTGAGAATATTGCTAAAACATGGTGATATTGAGCCAACGAGATTCATTGCAGCAGGCCGCGGGGAGTATCATCCGGTTGACCCTGAAGATACGCCGGAAGCCAGGAGAAAAAACAGGCGCACAGAAATTATCCTGACACCGGAGCTGGACGAGCTGTTCCGCATCATCGAACAACACTGACACCTTAACTGCTTATCCGTGTCGGACCGGATTTTCTGCACTGCTTGTCCGGCCACGATTCTCCTTTTGTATCATGAAACATCATAAGCGTTTGGTGTGGAGTTATGCAATGTGCGTAAATTGAAAGAAACCGGCCGGAATGTTTTTGTATTATGTGTATTTTTGGCATTGTATAGATCAAAAAATTATATCTTTACATCGAACCAAAATAAACCCATCATGAAAAAATTTAACCTCACCCTCGACAATCTTGAAGAATTAATTCCTGAATCTTTTACCCAGGAGCAAAAAGCCAAAACCAAGACCCTTTTCTACAAGGAACTTGCACTGCGCGCCCATCGTTTTTACAATGGGAAAATGCAAACCCTGCCCAAAGCGCCGGTAGTTGGTTTCAACTGGTTCAACGCCTGGTACACACCCGGTGTTTCGAAGATTTCAACCACCATTCGGGATGACAATGATACCTCTTACGAACTTTCCAACCGGGGCAACCTGGTAGCAGTTGTGAGCGACTCCACCCGTGTGCTTGGCGATGGCGACTGTACACCCCCCGGCGGGATGGGTGTTATGGAAGGCAAGGCTTTTTTGATGAAGTATCTGGGAGGTGTTGACGGTATCGCCATCTGTGTAGACAGCAGGGGTCCTGATGGCAAAAACGACCCTGAAAAAATCATTGAATTCGTGAAGATGTCCCAGTATAGCTTTGGGGCCATCAACCTGGAAGACATCGCACAACCCAACTGCTACCGGGTACTTGATGTGCTCAGGGAGGAGTGTGACATTCCTGTCTGGCACGATGACGCCCAGGGCACAGCCTGTGTTACCCTGGCCGGCCTGATCAATGCCCTGAAGCTGGTGGATAAAAAGATGGAAGATGTAAAGATCGTATATTATGGCGCAGGTGCTTCCAACGCAACCATTGCCCGCATTGTAAATGCTGCAGGAGCTGATCCGGCCAAATCCATCATGTTTGACTCCACCGGCGCATTGCATACCGGCCGTAAGGATATCGAAGATGACAAGCGTTTTTACCGCAAATGGGAGCTTTGCCAGGTCACAAACCCCGACAAGGTGGAAACCATGGAAGAAGCCATGATAGGAGCCGATGTGTTGATTGCACTGTCAAAACCCGGACCGGACGTGGTCAAAAAAGAATGGATCGAGGTGATGGCCGAAAAATCGATTGTGTTTGTTTGTGCCAACCCGGTGCCTGAAATTTATCCCTATGCAGCAAAAGAGGCAGGCGCGTATATTGTGGCGACCGGTCGCGGCGACTTTCCGAACCAGGTAAACAACTCAATCGGCTTTCCCGGTATTTTGAAAGGCGCACTGTTAGTAAGGGCCAGAAAAATCACCGATAATATGGCTATAGCCGCGGCAGAAGCCATTGCCAGGTTCTCAGAAAATCGCGGGATCCACACGGAAGATATCATAGCAAAAATGAGCGAGTCTGAAGTGTTTCCATATGAAGCTGCCGATGTGGCCATGCAGGCCATCAAAGACGGGGTGGCACGTAAAGAAATGACCTGGCAGGAAGCCTATGATACTGCCAAAAAAGACATTGAGCATGCACGTGCAACCACCAAGGCACTGATTGATCATGGCTTTATCCCGCAACCACCGGAGGAAATGCTGAACGAAGCCCTGCAGGCCGCCATTGATGCTGTAAAATAATACTGTTTTACGCCTATAGATATTAAGTATGATAGCCTTCATTGAAGGAACAATTGAAGAAAAAAACCCGGCCTGCCTGGTAGTGAACTGCCAGGGGGTCGGGTATCTGTTACATATCAGTCTGAATACCTATAATTCTGTTCCGGACAAAGGAATAGCCCGAATCTTAACACTGCAGGTTATTCGCGAGGATGCCCATACACTGTTCGGCTTTGCCGACAAGGAAGAACGGGAACTGTTCAAACACCTGATTTCTGTGAGCGGTGTCGGACCAAATACCGCCCGCATGATCCTTTCTGCCATGACCCCTGCGGAAATAAAAGCAGCCATTGTTAACAACAATATCAGCACCCTGCAATCGATCAAAGGAATTGGGGCGAAGTCGGCACAGCGAATCATTGTAGACCTGAAAGATCGTTTGGAAAAAGAAGGGGTGTTTAAGGAGGAAAATTTGCAAATTACAGACAATACTATCCAGCAAGAAGCGTTATCTGCTTTAGTAATGTTGGGCTTTGCAAAAAACTCGGCCCAGAAAGCCATTGCCGCCATCCTGAAAAAACACCAGGGCTCCGTTCAAAGTGCAGAGTATCTCGTTAAGGAGGCATTAAAAAGTTTTTGATTGTTGTTTTTTAAGATTGTTTTGGTGCTATTGAGGCGATTTTTGACGTTTTTTTTGCCAGTTTTTTGGTTTTTCATACTGCTACCGGCATCCGTTCAGGCCAATGTTGTTTTGGCCCAAAATGACACGTTGGCCAATGATACCATTGTCCCACCTCCATTACCCGATGAAACGGTTGTGGTTTACGACACCGAAAGGTTTCCCCTCTTAGGGTTCATGCAAAATGTGCCCGGTTTTGTCACTCCCCATTATGAATATGATCCCCAAACCGGTTTATTTATTAAGACTTACCGGATCGGGGATATGGTGATCGGCAGACCGGTTTATATCTCTTTTGATGAGTTTCTTGAATATGATCTTGATAGCAGATTGCAGGAATACTGGCGTGAAAAAGCTACCCCGCAAGCCTTTCAACGACGCGACGGACTGATTCCGGAAATACACATAGGCAGCGAGTTTTTTGACCGGATATTTGGCGGCAGTACCATTGATATCCGGCCAAGCGGGTCTGCAGAGCTGATTTTTGGTGTCATGTCCAATTATCGCGAAGACCCTAACCTTGACGAGCAGCGACGCCGAACCACCAACTTTGACTTTCAGCAAAAGATCCAGCTTTCCGTAGAAGCCGATATTGGAACCAAGGTAAACCTTGGCGCCAATTACAACACAGAGGCCACTTTCGATTTTGAAAACAGAATGAAGCTCGAATACAGGGGAACCGAAGATGAGATCGTTCAGCTTATTGAAGCAGGTGACGTAACACTGCCGCTTACCGGCAGCCTCATCAGGGGTACCCAGGGACTGTTTGGCTTCAAGACACAGCTTAAATTCGGAAACACTTATGTTACAAGCGTTTTCTCACAGCAAAAAACACAGTCATCCAGTATCGAAGTGTCAGGTGGTGCCACCTTGACTGAGTTTGAGATCCGCGCCGACGAGTACGAAGAAAACCGCCACTTCTTCCTGGCACAGTACTTCCGCAACAATTACAATGATGCTCTCTCCACACTTCCAACCATTTCTTCCAACATAAACATTACCAGGCTGGAAGTATGGGTAACAAACGTTGGGGCTGCAACCCAGGAAAACCGCAACATTGTAGCTTTTTCCGACCTTGGTGAAAACCGCCCCCACAGCCCCATCATCACCGGTGGCCCAAATCCGGCTCCCAACAACGACGCCAACGACCTCCTGAACGACCAGCAAATGGTAAACGCCATCCGAAATATCAGCCAGGTGAACAGTACCCTTTCTGGAAAAGGATTTAATTCCGGAACTGATTACGAAAATGTGGAAAATGCAAGACGATTGCGCAGCAACGAATATACATTCAATCCCAAGCTTGGCTTTATTTCACTGAACCGTACCATCAACCCCGACCAGGTGCTGGCCGTCGCTTTCCAATACACCCTGATCGGCGACACCACCACTTACCAGGTAGGTGAGTTTTCTGCAGATATCGCCGCACCAAACGGCATCATCGTTAAACTGCTGAAAAGCACCGCCGTGAATACACGGCATCCTATGTGGGACCTGATGATGAAAAACGTCTATAACCTGGGGTCTTTTCAAATCAGCCGCGACCAGTTCCGCCTGAATGTGCTTTACGAAAGCGAAGATCTGGGTGTGCCCATCGGGTATCTTGACGAAGGTGCTATTGCAGGACAACCCCTGATCCGCGTTATGGGACTCGACAGGCTGAACACCCAGCTGGACCCTATCCCGGACGGCATCTTCGACTTTATTGACAATGCCGCCACACGTGGAGGTACCATCCAGGCAAACAACGGCCGTATCTATTTTCCGGTTACCGAACCATTTGGTTCACACCTCAGAAAAATGCTACAGGACGAAGCATTGGGCGACAAATACGCGTTTGACTCCCTTTATACCACCACAAAACATGAGGCCCGGCAGGTTCCGGAACGAAACCGCTGGCTGCTGGAAGGACGATTTCAGTCAGCAGCAGGTGCAGAAATCCCTCTGAATGCCATGAACATCCCTCCCGGATCGGTAGTGGTAACCGCCGGAGGTGTCCCTCTAACCGAAAACGTTGATTATACCGTTGACTATTCCCTCGGAAGAGTAAGGATCATCAACGAAGGCATCCTGAACTCCGGTACACCCATACGCATTTCGCTGGAAAGTTCAGATATGTTCAACCTGCAAACAAAAACACTGATGGGCACGCATATTGACCACCGCATCAGTGACAACTTTAACGTGGGTGCCACCATTATGAGGCTCTCCGAGCGACCGCTGACACAAAAAGTCAGCTACGGCGATGAACCAATTGCCAATACCATCTGGGGGCTTAATACAACTTATACCACTGAGGTAGACCATATCACACGGATTCTGAACCGCATCCCCTTTTATGAATCCAACACCACATCCCGCATCACTTTCAATGGGGAATTTGCCCACCTGATACCGGGACACTCCCGGCATATCGGCAGCGCAGGAACAGCATATATTGACGATTTTGAGGGAAGCAAGTCCGCCATAGACCTGAAAAATGTGCAGCGATGGCACCTGGCAAGCACACCACAGCATCAAACCAGCCCGGGCATGTTTCCGGAAGCCGCTCCGGTATCGTTCAGCGATACCCTGGCAACCCTGGCTTTCCGTTATAACGTAGCACGCCTTGCATGGTATGTCATCGACCCCCTCTTTACGAGAAACAATAACCTGACCCCCTCCCACATCCGAAACGACCCGGACCAACGATCGAACCACTTCGTCAGGGAAGTGCTGGAAAACGAAATATGGCCCAACAAGGAAAGCCCAACCGGAATTCCATCACCATTACAAGTCCTTAACATGGCATTCTATCCGAACGAAAGGGGTCCTTACAACTACGATATCGGATCAGCTTTCAGCAGCGGCATTGCACAAGACGGAACACTCAGGGACCCGCATACGCGCTGGGGTGGCGTCATGCGCGGACTACCCATGACCGACTTCGAGGCTGCAAATATCGAATACGTGGAGTTCTGGCTCATGGACCCATTTGTATATAACGAAAACCACAGTGGCGGTTATCTGTATATAAACCTTGGAGATGTTTCCGAAGATGTGCTCCGGGATGGCCGGAAAAGTTTCGAAAATGGTTTGCCTATCGACGAAATTGTGGTCAATGTGGATACAACGGCATGGGGCAGAGTGCCCACCATACCTGCCGTTACCAATGCATTTGACAACAATCCGGACTCCCGCGAATTTCAGGATGTGGGATTGGACGGGTTAAGAACAGAAGATGAGCGTACCTTTTTCAACGAACATTTCCTGCAAGTTCTGGCAGACATGTATGGCACCAGCTCTGCTGCTTACCAGCAAGCATTTGAAGACCCCTCTGCCGACAATTTTCAGTATTTCAGGGGCTCTGACCTGGATGCCAACGAAGTACCCATTCTGGAAAGATATAAACGTTTCAACGGACTGGAGGGCAACAGCCCAACAGCACAACAGTCGCCTGAGTCGTACCCCACAGCAGCCACAAATGTACCCAACAACGAGGACATCAATGAAGACGGAACCCTGAGTGAAACAGAACGTTACTATCAATACCGGGTAAGCCTGCGGCCACAGGATATGGTTGTCGGACAGAACTACATCACTGATGTAATGGAAGCTTCCGTTCGCCTGGCAAACAATGAAGTGGAAACCATCAGGTGGTACCAGTTCAAGGTGCCGGTTAGGGATCCCAACCGCCAGGTTATTGGCAACATTCAGGATTTCAGGTCAATCCGGTTTATGCGTATGTTCTTTAAAGGCTTTGAAGAACCGATTATTTGCCGCTTTGCCACCCTGCAGCTGGTGAGGGGAGACTGGAGAACCTTTGACAGGGAGCTTTCCGCACCCGGTGAATTTGTTCCCGGCAACACTGAAGATACCGGCTTTGAAGTTTTTACCGTAAATATTGAAGAAAACGGTCAACGCTTCCCCATCCCCTACGTGCTTCCTCCGGGTATAGAAAGGGAACAGGACTTGGGAACAACCACCATGCACCAGCGCAATGAGCAGTCGCTCGCCATGAAGGTTACCAACCTTCAGGACGGTGATGCAAGGGCCGTTTTCAAAACATCAAACCTCGACGTGCGTCAATACCGCCGTTTAAAAATGTTTGCCCACGCAGAAAAAGTCAGCGACGACGAAATGCTCAATGATGATGACCTGACCGTATTTATCCGTTTGGGTTCAGATTTTACCTCCAACTATTACGAGTATGAGGTGCCGCTGAAAGTGACACCATGGATCCCGCGAACCTTTAACCCGGAAGTGATCTGGCCGGTGGAAAACAACTTCGATGTAGAGTTTGAAAAGTTGCAGGACCTGAAAATCATGCGAAACAACCTCTCCCGTCAGGAAAGCTCCGAAGTAACCATTAGCAGGCCTTTTCGACAGCAGGATGGCGACAACACCATGACGATTATTGGAAATCCAACGCTCAGCAATATCCAGGTGATCATGATTGGTATCAGGAACCCCAAGAACACACACCTGACACCTGAAGACGACGGACTGCCCAAGTCGGCTGAGGTATGGGTTAACGAGCTGCGCCTTTACGGGTTCAACGATCAGGGTGGATGGGCTGCAAACGCAAGGGTCAATGCGAACCTGGCCGACATTGGAAACATCACCCTGGCCGGGTTTATAAGCACCCCGGGATTCGGAAGCCTGGAACAAAGGGTAGGTGAACGCCAGATGGAAGAAGTGATCAATTACGATTTGGCCACCAATCTGGAGTTGGGACGCCTTCTGCCAGACGCATTCAACATGCGCATCCCCATGCATTTCAGCTATTCTGAGTCCATCAGCAATCCGCTCTATAACCCCCTTAACCCCGATATTTTCTTTGAAGACGATCTCGCCGCCTTTGAAACAACTGCAGAGAGAGACTCCCTGAGAAGACTGGCGCAGGATCTGGTGAGAAGAAAAAGCATCAATTTTACCAATGTGTCTTTTATGGGATCGGGTGGGCAAAACAGGTTCTACAGCCCGTCAAATTTCGACTTTACTTACGCATATACCGAAATGTATGCCCGCAATGTGGATATTGAATTTGACAGGCAACAACGATGGAGGGGTGGCATCAATTACAATTACAGCACCACGCCAAGAAACATAACACCCTTCTCCAATGTTTCTCTTTTCCAGAACAACCTTTTCCGATTGCTCCGGGAGTTCAACTTTTACTATAAGCCCCGTTCGGTTTCTTTCCGCACAAATATGGACCGCGGATATGCCGAGTCGCTTATGCGGGCCAAAAGCACTGGTATCGTTTTGATTGAACCCAACTATGTGAAGTCATTCGACTGGGACCGTATGTACGACATACGGTTTGACCTCACGCGTGCTTTAAGGCTTGAGTTTCAGTCAACCACCAATGCACGCATAGATGAACCTGCCGGACGTATGCATAAAGACGATGAAGATTACCAGGCAAATCGGGATACCATCTGGCAAAATATCAGAAATTTTGGACGGACAACCTTCTATACGCATAGGGCAAACCTGACTTATAACCTGCCCTTAAACCGATTGCCCCTGGTTGACTTTATCAACGCCAACACCAGCTATATGGCCGACTTCGATTGGATTGCCGCTCCACTCGCAGCACGTGACTTTGGCAACACCATCGAAAACTCACAAAGCATTCGCTTTAATGTGAATGCAAACATGGTGAACTTTTACAACAAAATAGGCTTTTTGCAGCAGATCAACCAACGTCATGGCGGAGGGCGAGGCGGGCAGCAACCAGGCAGGGGACCTCAACCGCCACCAAGAAGAGACGAGGAAGAAGAAGTCGAACGGCCAAACTATGCGCGCATGTTCCTGGAAACAACACTGCGTATGCTGATGGCGGTGAGAACTGTCTCCATCAATTATACCGAAACATCAGGAACACATATGCCCGGCTTTACTCCTACTCCTTCCATTCTCGGACAGGACTGGAATCTGATGGCCCCGGGTACAGGCTTTATCTTTGGCAGCCAGGCCGATATACGTGAACAGGCCGCCAGAGAAGGCTGGATTACGGACAACCCCAACCTCAACATCCCTTTCACCCAAAGCAAGGCACAAAACCTCACCGGCAGGGCACAGGTTGAACCTATCCGTAACATGCGTATCGAAGTAACCGCACAAAGAAACCATTCCCGAACCCAAAGTGAATACTTTAAAGCCGACACACTTGGCAACTTTGGTTCTTTTAACCCAATGGAGCAAGGTAGCTTCAGTATCTCCTTCTTTGCCCTTCGAACAACGTTTGAAGCATTCGATGACAGAACCTATATCTCGGAAAATTTCGAAAACTTCAAAGATTACAGGCTGGAAATCGCCATGAGGCTTGCATACCAAAACCCAAACTGGGATGGCGAAATGAACGATACAACCGGATTCCCGGTGGGATACGGCCCTACCTCCCAGGATGTGTTAATCCCCGCATTCATCGCAGCTTACTCAGGCAGAGACCCTTCAGAAAGTACACTAAGCCCGTTCCTGCGTATCCCCATGCCTAACTGGCGGGTAACATACGATGGATTATCACGAATACCTGCATTTCAGCGCTTGTTCCAGTCATTTACCATCGGACACGGATACAGAAGTACTTTTACCATCGGAAACTTCCAGTC
>SKTQ01000021.1 GCA_007122505.1 Bacteroidales bacterium
AAGAAAGGAGTTTCAAAATAATCCTTTTCGCCTCGGGGATGGCGATCGTCATTGCTTTGCTGGGCTTATACGGTTTGTCGAGCTATATGGTGCAATCGCGCAGGAGGGAGGTGAGCCTGAGAAAAGTATTGGGGGCAACACTGATGCAGATCATGATGGTATTTTTCAAGATCATACTGAAATGGGTTTTCATTGCCATTGTTGTCGCATGGCCGCTGGCGTGGGTTGTTGCAGACCGGTGGTTAGATAATTTTGCCTACCAGATCAATCTTACGCCCGTCTTTTTCCTGGTGTCTGCCTTTGTTACAATGGCCATCGCTTTATTGACCATTGTTTATCAGACTTATCAGGCTGCACGCCGGTCGCCGGTGGAAGCATTGAAAACACAATAAACGTTTCTTTTCGGGTTCCGGAAGGTTCTGTTGAAGTTGCCGGTTCCTGTGAAAGATTGCTGAATGATTTACCCCGCCTGTGGCAATGACACCCGGATCATTTGTCCGGACTGAGACAACAGCAAATACCCGAGCCGGGACATCTTTTTGGCTGCATCCTTGTTTATACTGAGGGCTGCCATTGCGCCAACCAGCTTTTTGTCCGCATATTCAGGATACAGTTCCCTGAAGGCAGGCAGTTGCCGGGTATGAAACTCAAGAACGTCGCTGAGGCGCAGTTTGTGCTTGACTTCTACTACGATGACCTCTGTATCTCCAAAAAGCACCAGGTCAAATTCAGCCTCCCGGTTTTCGGTTTTTCTGTAAAGCCGGTCGATATGCTTGTATTTGATCCCTGCCAACTCCCGCATATCTTCCAGTGCCCCCCTGAAAAATGCCTCGGCAACTTCACTCATTGACTTCCCCTGGCCAAAGACCATTTTGGACACTTCCCTGATTTTGCGGTCCGTTTCTTTCATCTGCTCCCGGTTTTCCATCATCAAAGCCCAAAGCCTTTCAAAAGTTATTGGCTGGCCATAGGATGCAGCAGGTTCTTCAAAAAAGTTGTCTTCAGGCCCTTTATTCATATTGCCGGTTTTTTCACACAAAAATAAACCAATTATACGTAAAGCGGGCCTTTTTTATGTTATGAGTATTTGTCTTTGGTGGTTTTTAACGATTAAGTGGTTTTGCCTAAAGATTTCAAGGAGGTTTTAAAGACCACCAGTGCTTTTGGGTCATGGCCCGAATAGAAATAGAATTGTCCGAAGAAGGTTCCCGAAAGCTCTGTTTGCTGAAAAAAGCAAACATTGGCCAACCCATAGCCATTATGGTGGAAAACCGGATAGTTGCAATGCCAATGGTTATGGCTGCGGTGGCTGATGGGCTGGTTAGCATTGCCGGAGGTTTTCCTGAGGATGAAACAAACAGGATGATTGAAGTTTTGCCGAAAGAACAGTTGTAAAATTGATGTTTCAAAAAAAGTGCATAACTTTGTACAAGATTATGTACATTAAATTACAAATCATGTTAACCACCACACTTTCAGATTTCCGAAAAGATATTAAGAAATATCTGGACAATGTAACTTCAAATTATGAAACCCTACTTATCAATAGAGGAAAGGATACCGGGGTGGTGATCATATCTCTTGATGAATACAACTCATTAAGAGCGACGCAGCATGAATTATCCTCAAAGAAAAATGAACAAAGACTTGACGCTGCAATTGAAAAATTAAAAACCGGTGACTCTTTTCAAAAAGACCTGATTGACTGATGAAATATACATTTGTTGATGAGTCTTGGGAGGACTACCTTTACTGGAAAAAAACCGACAAGAAAATGCTCAAAAGGATCAATGACCTGTTAAAGGACATCGCGCGAAATCCTTTTGACGGCATTGGAAAGCCGGAGCCTTTGAAGTTTAAATACCAAGGATTTTGGTCTCGCAGGATAAATGATGAGCACAGATTGATTTACCAGGTAAAAGAAAATGAAATCCTGATTGCAAAGTGCAGGCATCAGTATGACTAAGGGCATAACGCCCTGACAAACATCCCTTTCCCAAATTAAAAACAGTGTTTTGATAATGCGTATTGTTTTCTCTCTTTCGATTTAATTCATATCCTGTGAGTTATCTGCAGAAACCTTTTTGCCATTGAAGGATACATAAAACCAGACCACTGACATATTGTATGAAACAATCATGCAGATATTGCAGAAGTGCTATATTTGCTGATATAAACAACCTTGGGCAAATGTAACTATACAAAGGTCACATTGACAATGAATGACAAATACAAATCTTGTTAACTCAACATGACCTCAATTGCCTTTATCGATACCGAAATTGATCCGGCCACCGGAAAAATTCTTGACCTTGGAAGTGTCAAAGATGATGAAAGTTCTTTTCACAGACCCTCGGTTGCTGAGTTCATTCAGTTTTTACAAGGGATACAATTCATTTGTGGGCATAATATTTTTAACCACGACATAAAGTATATCGGTAAAGCAATTGCGGATGCAGGAATAAATCCGGCAAATGTAATTGACACTTTGTTTCTTTCTCCGTTGCTTTTTCCTACCAGGCCCTATCATGCGCTGTTAAAAGACGATAAGCTACAATCGGAAGAGGCAAATAACCCATTGAATGATTCAATCAAAGCGAAAGATTTGTTTTATGATGAAATTGCCGCTTTCAAACAAGCTGACAAAACGTTAAAACAAGTTTTCTATTTGTTGCTGAATGACAAGAAAGAGTTCGAGGCCTTTTTTCGTTTCATAGCATATACGAGCGAAAGCATAGAACTTGAAAGAATGATCCGGCAAAAGTTTGAAGATGAAATTTGCGAACAAGCCAATCTTTCTAAAATAATTGAGGAACAGCCGATTGAACTGGCATATTGCTTATCTCTTGTAAACTCATTTGTTCACCATAAAAAGATCCATTCAATAACTCCTCCCTGGGTGCTAAAAACTTATCCCGAAGTTGAACGCATAATGTTCAATTTGCGAAGCAATCCATGTATAAGCGGTTGTGTTTATTGCAACAATGCCTTAGACGTGCATAAAGGGTTGAAAAGCTTTTTTGGCTTTAATTCCTTCAGAACATACGGAGGTGAACCTTTGCAAGAGAAAGCGGTTAAGGCGGCCGTTGACAACAAATCCATTCTGGTGGTTTTTCCTACTGGTGGCGGAAAATCGATCACTTTTCAGGTTCCTGCTTTAATGAGTGGAGAAAATGCAAAAGGGTTAACGATAATCATTTCTCCCTTACAGTCGCTCATGAAAGATCAGGTTGATAATCTTGAAAAAGCTGGGGTTACAGAGGCCGTAACAATAAATGGATTGCTAGACCCAATTGAAAGGGCAAAATCTTTTGAGAGAGTTGAAGATGGTTCCGCATCCATTCTTTATATTTCTCCCGAATCTTTGAGGTCGCGAACAATTGAAAGATTGATTTTAGGAAGAAAGATTACTCGTTTTGTTATTGACGAAGCACATTGTTTCTCTTCTTGGGGCCAGGATTTCAGAGTTGATTATTTGTATATCGGTGATTTCATAAGGTCAATTCAGGAAAAGAAAAATCTCAGGGACGGAATACCTGTTTCTTGCTTTACGGCCACGGCAAAGCAAAAAGTGATAGAAGACATTCGTTATTATTTTAAAGAAAAGCTTTCTCTTGAATTTGAACTGTTTGCTTCAAAAGCATCAAGATCAAATCTTCATTATAAAGT
>SKTQ01000231.1 GCA_007122505.1 Bacteroidales bacterium
AGGGGATGCAGCTTCAGCATATTCAACAGCTTGATCGGTTCCTGCGAGATGCGCACGCATTATATAGCGAGAAGCAATTTCTTGAAACAGAGATCAGGCTTCTGAATCAGAACATCGAAACAGATCATCCTCCGGATAAAGAAAAACTGCAGGATGCCATCAAAATATTGGCTTCCTGGTTAGAGGAAAACCAAAACCGGGAGCCCTTACCTATTGCATGGTTAGTGGCAGCCGGTGTCCTTGCTGTTCTAAATGTTCCATTGACGGTATATGCCGGATGGTGGGGCCTGGTCGGCATAGCAGCCATAGCCTCTGTCATCTTTTATGCTCTCTTTTTTCAAAAGCGGCATAATCCCGGTTTGCGTGAAAAGGATTATGAAAAAACGGGTATTGATTTGCCGGAAGCATGGACGGTGGACAAAGTTGCTGCACACTTTAACCGTTTGACAGACAGTCTTCAGAGCGTTGCCTGGCAGGAAAAGCTCCATCAGGAGGTCAATAGGAGGGGTCTTGAACTGGAAAACCTGTCACCTCGCCTTGAAAAGCTTGAGCAGCAAAGGCGGCAGTTGGCGGATGTCATTGGATCGGTACCCGGAATCAACCTTGAAAACCTGAAGAATGACAGTGCACTTGTCTATTTTGTTGAAAAAGTAAAACTTTGGCAGGAAGCGCATACCACATTTTATACGCTTAAGGCACAAGGACGGGGGATGCAGCAGGAATTGGAAGAAACTATCCATATTATCAACAAAGCCTGTGAGCCATACCACAGCAATCCGGTTGACAGCGTAACCGGGGCAAAGGCCCTGCTGCGCAACCTGAAAGACCAGGAGCAAACGAGAAAGGATGCTGCAGAGGAGCTTGCACGCCAGGAAGCGCGCATGGAGGAGTATGCCCGTTTAACAAGGGGCAAAAGCGATCAGCGCAGGGCAATATACCGAAAGCTGGACATTGCCGATGGTGATTGGGATAGGTTGAAACAACTGGCCGGCGACCTTGATGCTTACAGAAAAGCCCGTAAAGATTTCAGGGATAAAGAATTGCTGATGGATGAAAAACGGGAAAGCGTAAAAAAAGATGCGATGTTTGGTGAGTATGGCGAAGCGATTTTTGATCCGGGTTTGGATGAGGCCAATGAAAAGCTTACGGATTTCACCCGCAGGGCCGGAATGATGGAGAGCCTGCAACAGGAGATTTCCGGTATACAAACGAGAATCCGTCACACCATGCAGGGTGAAGAGTTGGAAAGCTCCCTTGCGGAGAAAGCTGACGCATTGGATGGTTTGTTCAGCTTGTATGAAAAGAACCTTTCATCTGTAACCGGCAGTGTTGTGGCAAAGCATATCCTTAAGGAAACGGAGGAGATGAACCGGCCGGAGGTATTTCACCGGGCAAACCGGCTTTTCGGGAAAGTCACTCATGGCCGCTATTCGCTTCGCATGCATGACCGGGATGCTATTGCATTTTTTGCTTACGACCATGCCATGGATAGCAGTTTGATGCTCAATGAATTATCTACAGGAACGCGCATTCAGTTGCTGTTGGCGGTGCGTTTGGCCTTCATTGAAAGCATGGAACAGGGTGTTTCCTTGCCTTTGCTGGTGGACGAACTGCTGGCCAATAGCGATGATATGCGGGCAGAGGCCATCATGGAGGCACTGGCCGGCATCAGCAGGGAGGGGCGCCAGGTATTTTATTTTACTGCACAGGCTGATGAGGTGCACAAATGGACTTCATTCCTGGAAGATCAAAAAAGTGATTTCCACAAGGTATTTTACCTTCGTGGACAAGCCAACGAAGAAACCCTTGAACCCTGGTCAGCTCCGGATTTATCTGCGCTTCGTATGGAGCTGCTGCAGGTGCCCGGTCCGGCTCAGATGACCCATGGTGAGTATGGTCAGCAACTGGTTGTACCGCCCTTCCGGATATTGACGGATACAGCGGAGCAATTGCATCTATGGTACCTGGTGGATGATCCCGTTACGCTTTACCGCTGCTTACGGAAAAATATCACCAGTTGGGGTCAGTTGTCTCAATTCCTGAAAGGTGGCGGTAAAATTCCAGGTATTGATGCTGACCGTCAAAACTACTTTGAGCATCAGGTTGATATCTTGAACTATTTCCTGGAATTGTACGGTATGGGTCGTCCGCGGCCGATCGACCGTGATGTGTTGGAAAGGAGTGGTGCCGTATCTGAAACATTTATGGATAGTGTGGCAGAAAAGCTGTATGAGCATGGCCGGGATCCTTCAAAACTGATTGATTCGTTAAGAAGGGGAGAGATAGCACGTTTCAGGCAAAATACGGCAGATGTCCTGGAAACCTACCTTATGGAGGAGGGCTACCTGGACGAACGGGAGCCCTTGGGCCTGGAAGAGATCAGGCTCAGGTTGCAGGCATATGTTTCCGGTAAAAAGCCTGATGAAGCCGAAGCATGGGCATTCCTGGAAAGGACACTGGGAGGTGCGGCATCCTGAAAGACCTGCCGGTAACACAACGTTAAATATTGGCATAACCCAAACTTAACATTAAATACACATATACTTAATATCAGCAACCTAATTTCGGCATGTCCAAAAGGGAGTCTTTACCATGGAATATGTCTATTTGTTCTTTGTTGTTGCGTTGCTGATACTTGCTGTGGCTGATCTGAGTGTGGGTGTTGGCAACGACGCAGTCAATTTTCTAAACTCATCCATTGGTGCCCGTGTGGCACCGTTCTTTTTTATCATGTCGGTTGCAGCGCTTGGAGTACTGGTGGGTGCTGTTTTCAGCTCAGGCATGATGGAGGTGGCCCGCAGCGGTATTTTCAATCCGGATCAGTTTTACTTCAGTGAGATCATGATTATTTTCCTCGCGGTGATGATCACCGATATGATCTTGCTGGATGCATTTAATACGTTTGGGCTTCAAACCTCCACCACCGTTTCCATTGTTTTTGAGTTGCTGGGAGCGGCAGTGGCCATTGCCATTGTAAAGAGCTTTGCTTCGGGTGAAGGCTTGCAGGATATTGGCAGGTTTATCAACTCGGCCCGTGCGCTCGCCATCATCTCCGCCATACTGCTGTCGGTGGTTATTGCCTTTACAGTCGGCACCCTGGTACAGTTTGTGACACGCGCGCTGTTTTCTTTCCAATATGAGAAAAACCTGGTTTACCTTGGCGGTATCTGGGGAGGATTTGCCGTATCGGCCATAATTTATTTCCTTTTGCTGAAAGGTGCCAAAGGGGCCTCTTTCCTTAGTGCAGAATCGATACAATGGTTAGATAACAATGCTTCCCTGGTGATGCTTTACAGTTTTGTGATCCTCACCGTATTGTTCCAGTTTCTGATCATGGTGTTTAAGGTCAATGTGCTGCGTATCGTGATCCTGGTGGGAACTTTTGCACTGGCCATGGCCTTTGCCTCCAACGACCTGGTCAACTTTATCGGTGTGCCACTGGCCGGACTTGAGTCTTATATGCTGTTTATGTCCGATCCATCCATTAACCCGGACACTTTTACGATGGAGTCTTTACTGGAGCCTGTGCAAACGCCCACTCTTTACCTTGTTATAGCCGGGGTGATCATGATTATTACCCTTGTATTTTCCAAAAAAGCTCGCTCGGTAACGCAGACAGAGATTGATCTTGCCCGCCAAACCGAAGGCTATGAAAGATTTTCTTCCTCACTACTGGCCAGGACTATATTGCGTATGGGACTTGAAATCAACAGGTTTTTTGTTTGGTTGCTTCCACCAAGCTTGCTGAATAAAATCAACAACCAGTTTAGCAAACCAAACGGCAACAACAATAACCGGGTTGCGAAGGATGCCCCTTATTTTGACCAGTTGCGTGCGTCGGTCAACCTGGTGGTAGCCAGCAGCCTCATCGCACTGGCTACTTCTCTCACCCTGCCATTGTCAACCACCTATGTGACATTTATGGTCGCCATGGGCACATCCCTGTCAGACCGCGCATGGGGAAGGGAGAGTGCCGTGTACAGGATATCGGGAGTGATCACCGTGATCGGAGGATGGTTTTTTACCGCTTTTGCCGCATTTACCCTCGCGTTTCTGATTGCTATCCTGATTTCATGGGGCGGATTCATTGCAGCCGTAGTGGCGGTGGCTGGTGCTTTTGCGATCATCATCAAAACATATCATTTACATAAGATCAGATCCCGAAAAAGACAGGCCTATGACGAAAAACAGGAATTGGAATGGGACAATGAGAGCATTTTGGAAGAGTGCAGGCTAAACATCAACAACACCCTGGTTCAAACAACCGACCTTTACCGGAAGGTAAACAAGCATCTGATAGACGAAGACAGGAAAAAACTGCGCAGTATCCTGAAGAAAATCACTGAGCTTAACCAAAAGACCAAAGAAATGAAGGCAGATGCTTACGTTACCGTGCAAAAACTTCAAACCGATGCCATTGACAGCAGCCATTATTATATTCAGATACTCGATTACCTGCGCGAAATTGCCCACTGTATTCATTTTATTGCCGAACCTGCTTACAGTCACCTGGACAACAACCACCCGCCACTGAATAAGACACAAATTACCGATTTAAATCGTTTGAGTTCCATGGTTACGAAGATTATGCGTGCCATTCTGAAGCTATTGGAATCCAACGATTTTGACCACATCAATACAATCCTTGTGGAGCAGAGATTGATTCTTTCGTATCTGCAGGAGCTTAAGAGAAAACAAGTGAAAATGATCCAGGCCGATGAAGTGGGAACACGAAACAGCATGTTGTATTTTACCATTCTTGCAGAGACCAAAAACCTGATGCTGTTTACGATAAATATGCTAAAAGCCCACAGGGATTTTATCCTGTACAAAAATGTACCGGCTGAATAATGACATTGTTTGATGAAAGTTCCCGAATGATTTTCAACGGCTGTCATCATAATTTTCAACATAAGCCGGAATACAAAAACTCTTTACCTTTGTATAAGAAACACCATACCAAATGACACCGGAAAAACAAACCATTTTGCTGGTGGATGATGAGCCGGATATTCTCACATTTATCGGGTACAATTTAAAAAAGGAGGGTTATCATGTTCTCACAGCCCGTGACGGGCAGGAGGCGATCGTTTTGGCGCGTAAACATGAACCCCATCTGATCATTCTGGATGTGATGATGCCGGGCATGGATGGCATTGAAACCTGCAGGGAGCTGAAGCGTATACCAACCCTTTCACGTACGATTATCACATTTTTGACAGCGCGTGGCGAAGATTATTCGCAATTGGCAGGATTTGATGCCGGGGGTGATGATTATATTGCCAAACCAATTAAACCCAGCTTGCTCATCAGCAGGGTAAAAGCATTGTTGCGCCGTTACCACTCTCCCGACGAGACTCATGCATCAGAATCTGAGACGGGTTTGCGTATAGACCGTGAGCGATATGTTGTAATACGCGATTACGAAACCATTGTCCTCCCACGCAAGGAATTTGAGTTGCTTTGCCTGTTGCATTCCAAGCCCCTCAGGGTTTTTACCCGGGAGGAAATATTGTCGGAGGTATGGGGGAACCAGGTAATCGTGGGCGACCGTACCATTGATGTCCATGTACGGAAACTCAGGGAGAAAATCGGACAGGATCATATACAGACCGTTAAAGGTGTCGGGTACAAGTATGTACCGGCAAATGGTTTGCCATAAATTCAGGCTCCGGATTCCGGGATATGCAAATTATCAGTCAATCCAATTTGTTTACTTTGCACCACTGATTTCATGAACTACGCATCGCCCAAAAAACTGGCCCTTTTTACTGCTGCTTTTATTTGTATCATTTTTTTGCTGGTGATTGCTCTTTCATCGGTCATATGGGGGTTAGCGGTGCCATGGTTGACTTATGCCCTGGGAGGGACTTTGATCTTTGGCATTTCTTTTTTGATGTTTTATTTTATCCTGCGACATTTTATTTATGAAAAGATCCGGGTGATTTATAAGACCATCCATGATTTGAAAACCCCGAGGGGAAAAAGGCGGGAAATATGGTATGATCAGGATGATATGATCCGGAAGGCTAACGAGGAGGTGCTGGAATGGGCCAGCGACAGAAAGAAAGAGATCGATGCTTTGAAAAAGATGGAGTCGTACCGTCGGGAGTTTTTGGGCAATGTATCCCATGAACTGAAGACGCCGATTTTCAATATACAGGGATATGTTCTTACTTTGCTGGATGGTGGTTTGGAAGACCCGGAGATCAACCGGAATTACTTGTTGCGAACAGAAAAAAGCATTAACCGCATGATCTCGATCATTGAGGACCTTGAGACGATTTCGCGGCTGGAATCCGGCGAGATACAACTAAAGTTCACCCAATTCGATATGGTGTCGCTTGTCCGCGAGGTGTTGGAGATGATGGAGATGGAGGCAGATCGCAGAAAAATCCGGATGGCATTTGGCCGCTCCTATGAGTCTCCGGTGATGGTGTATGCCGACAGGAAGAGCATACAGCAGGTGGTTACCAATCTGATGGTGAATGCGCTCAAGTATGGTACCGAGAACGGGCGTGTAAAGGTCAGTTTTTTTGATATGGATGAACATATACTTACCGAGGTAACCGATAGCGGCATTGGCATCGCCAGGGAAGAGATCCCGCGGGTGTTTGAGCGGTTTTATCGCGGGGAAAAGAGTCGTTCGCGTGACAAGGGCGGGGGATCCGGGCTGGGGCTTGCCATTGTGAAACATATTATCGAAGCCCATAACCAAACCATTAATGTGCGCAGCACGCTGGGTATCGGTACCACCTTTGCCTTTACCCTGAAAAAGGGCACACCGGTGTCGGGGTCATCAGCGATGCTTTTTTAGTTGCAGAAAATTGCATGCGGAAAGTTCCTGCACACCGCAGCATAATAGCAATGAATGATATCAGTAGGTTTTGTGTATTCAGCATAAAAAAACCCGGTGTGCCATGATTTGGCATACCGGATTTGTGCTTTATTTTCAATTAGAATTGTTAGTCTTTATAGCCTTCTTCAAGACTGCGGCTGCGGGCAACCACGGTGAGTAACACACCGTAGATCACTTTTGAAGAAACGTCAGCAATGGTGTATGTGATTTGACGAGCTACTACACCGGCTTCATTGAAAAGACCGCCTTCTGCTCCAATGCCAAGGAGATGCGGCATGAGATAAGCACCGGGATACAGCATCCATGCGATGAGGAACAGCACCCAGATTGAACGAAGGGTTTTCTGCGCCTGTTCAGGAATGCCCACCTGACCTTCGGTGATCACCTTTCTCATCAGGATTAAAATATGGATAAAGAAAAGCGTTGAAATGGCCCCCCAGAATGCAAACATACCAATATTTGTTACTTCATAATATTGGCCGATATATCCGGTAATGATCATGGCAGCTCCCGAAAACCAGAACTGGTTTCGAATGCTCGAGAACTTGGATGTGGTTAGCGATACCACAAATAAAATTTGGAAAAGAAGCATTGGGACATCGATAAGCCAGTTTAAATATCTGTATCCATTGTTAAACAAATCTTGTCCGTCTCCAAGGAAGTATCTGCCCTTTTCCACATCAAATACAAAGCTGCTTGTCCAGTTTTGTGTCTGTGCATAAAGCAGCAAAAATGCCGATACCATAACAACCACTGAAAGAACCGACGATATCCTGTACCGCGGCGAAACAGTCTTCATGGTAAGAATAAAATAAAACAACCCGGCAAGCATCACAGCATAGCCAAGGGTTAGCACGTGAGCGACCATTTGGTAGGCCATCTCGCTGAGGCCTTGCTCAAGCCCCACATAGTTTTCAAATGTAGCGTTTCCCAGTCTGTTCATGTTTAATGATTTTTTATAGTGATTTACCAAACAATTAAATAACATGTATTCAGATAAAAATGTTTAATTAAAAATCAAAAAAAATAAACAAAAAGCTGTTTATACGGTTATTTTTTTGTGTTCCTTTTTGGTTTGGAAACCGTCAAATTTTGAAATTTAACCTTTAATAGAGCTTCCAATGAAAAAACTAGCATCAGTTGATTATCCAGAAGAAATGAGGAATAAACCGTTTTTCGATCTTACGGTAGAAATGTTGAATTGTGTACGTGATCACAATTATCATCGATTATCAGAGATTTGTGATGATGATTTCGGCATCATTGATATCAATACCGAAGGCGGATCTGAAGTGATCCGTGATCGAGCCGGCTGGGAAAACTGGTTTCAGAGTCTGTTTGAGAGGCTTGGTGCCATGGGGGCCCAAACATGGTCGGAAATTACTAATTATGAAGCAATTCAGCGCGGTGATATGGGCTATTGCGTGGTTGATTTTGATCAAATGCTTGTGGTGGGTGACAAAAATATGCGTTTTGCCGTTCTTTCCACCATCATTTGGAAGCGTGATAACGGTACGTGGAAAGAATCCAGATACCATTGTTCATTACTGAATGTGCGGGAGGAATCCTAAGACACGGTCATTTTTTGACCACCATTTTCTCCAGAATACCGTAAATCTGGACCCAGAACAAGGATCCCAGAACAGCAATGCCCAGGTAGGAAAACTCATTGAAATAGATGGCTCCGGCATCTACGTTAAAGGTAAAAATGTCCGTGAGGCCGATGATATAGTAAAGGATAGCCACCACGAATCCTGCTAATGCTCCCTGTAGCATATGATTCCAAATCATCTTTTTCGCAGGGTTGAGCAGATGCTTTAATACACCTCCAATGATGCCGCCAATTAAGGTCAGCAGCACAAATAAAACAGGCAGCACGAATTCGAAATCCGTTGTTGTTTCATGAAAGTTATCGGCGCGTGCCGTTATGATCGATTTACCGGTGCTCTCAGATCTTAGTAATACCCTGCCCGGTTTATCCCTGCTTACGTAAACATGCCCGGGTATTGTTCCCATGGTGGCTGTCAGTGTTACTCTGACAGAATCCTCCTCCAGGTAATTCAACAAAGAAATGCTAACTGGTATTGACTGCACACCCAATCCCTGCAGAGCTCTTGGCGGGGTATCAATCCGGATCAGGCTTTCTTTCGGAAGAAATATGCTATCACCTTCCAGGTTTAAAGGGTTTATCATACGCACCAAAACCGGGTTATGTGGTGATGTATCCGTTACATTGACTCTTTGCAGCGGCATATTTGTGTGTGTGAATTGAACAATGACAGGTTCCAGCAATGTATGCCTCGAAGTGATAAACTCCACCGGATGGGGTTCAACGAGTTCTCTTCTTCTCAGTTCAGTTTCGGAGTCGTCTAAGAGCATTACAAATAAATCAGTTTCATAATTGTTTTGCTGCCAATTGTAAATCAATGGTTCAATGAAACTCATCAACCTGAGCACACGTTGCTCGGTAAGTATTTTACCGCTTACCGGGTCAATATAAGGTGTTTTGACCCTGGCAATATAGATATCCGGTAACACCATACCCTGCAATTTCACATGGCGGTCTCCCAAAGGTATATTGCTTTCTGCCAGTGTAAGTTCAGCAGCGCCTTTACGATGAATAACCGCCATGTTTACCCCATCCTCAAGCCGAAAGTCAGAAAGCATAACACTTTCATCGCTTAACTGTCCATTTTTGCTTACCTTAATGTTAACCACAGATGTGGTATCTTCGATGATGTGAAGGTTAGATCTGAAATTGGGTCTGTCCAGTTGCCGCGAGAGCATTGTTGCCTGAGCAGGGGTTAAAGCGCGTTGCACGGTATCTGTGGTGTGCCCTAAATACGGTATATCCCTAAGCAAACGAGAGACCTGGTGCGGTGGGATAATTTCCTGTGCTTGTACTTTGTGGGCAGCGGGTAACATAAAAACGACGTATAATAGGGTTATGAACGCGGCTCTTTCCCAATATGTTAACCTATTTTTTCCTGTTGCAGTGTATCTTGTTATTTTCATGGTTGGTCGGTTTAGAGGCGGTAATAATATTTCCGTTTTTGGCCGTGTTATTATTAACCAATCGGATTTGCTTACAACCCAATAATCAAAACACTTTGCCTTCTTTCTGGTATTCGCGTTCGATACCTTTTTGTATGGACAGGGTCGATATCTCGGACTTTTTGCCGGAAATGGCATCCAGGGCACAATGTTGTATCACGTTAACGATACCGGCGCCGGTGATTTCATACTTTTTTGCAATTGTTTTCAGTTCTTCATCTGATGGCAGCTTCAACCCTTTTCGTGAGGGTAGGGTTTTTTTCCAAAGCAAAAATCTTTCTTCTGGTGTGGGAGGCGGAAAATAGATCACCGACTGAAACCGGCGGATAAATGCCTCATCAATATTGGATTTGAAATTGGATGCCAGAATTACAAGACCATTATGGTTTTCAATTCGTTGCAACAGGTAGGCTACTTCCTGGTTGGCATATTTGTCGTGCGCATCCCTTACGCTGGTTCGTTTGCCAAACAGTGCGTCGGCTTCGTCAAAAAACAGGATCCATTCCTTGTTTTGCGCCCTGCTAAAGAGTTGCGAAAGGTTTTTTTCTGTTTCTCCAATAAACTTTGATACCACCATGGAAAGGTCAATGCGAAATACATCACGTCCGGTATTTTTTCCCAGAATGGTGGCAGCCAAGGTTTTTCCGGTCCCGGGTGGCCCGTGAAAAAGCGCACGGTAACCGGGCTTTACCCATCTTCTGAGGTTCCATCGGTTCATCAGAACCTCCTGATGGTTCAGCCAGTTTTGCAGCTCCTGTAATTTCGCCCTTGTGTTTTTGCTGAGCACCATGTCCTTATCTTCCAGTTCGGAGGTGATATATTCAGCAGGGAAGTCGGTGCTGAACCTGGGACGTGATACTTTGCCGGTGAGCAACTGGTCAACAATGTCGGGGTTTATGATGATTCGCCCACTCATGCGCGGCTCGCCACGGGAAACGTCTTCAAGCCAAAGGATACGATGCTGCGCAAAGGGGTGCTCTTCAGAGAATAGTTGCTGCAACCGGTTTCTGTCTTGCAGATCTTCGCCTGCCAGCAAAAAGCAAGCGGTTTCACCGGTTGGAAGAAAACCGCGGAATTTGGTTCCCCTGATACCTCCCAGTTGCGGAAAATCGCCGGAAGTTTTCAGGTTTTCCCGAAAAACGTCATCCAGGAAATTGGGATTCAGGTGCGGTGCCAGTGCCAGAATCAAGACCAATTCTTCTTCCCAGCTGAGCCTGTGTTTACTTACCAGGCTGTTTAGTTGAGGATGTTTTTCCTGGGTTGTTGGTTCCGTTATTTTTCTTGCTGTTTTTTTTACCGGATCGGAGTTATTGCCAAAATGCCTGTGAAACCGCCATTCAATGATAGATTTTAACCGGTTTAGTTCGTTTGTAAACATATTTATTTTGCTTTCACTTCATTAACATAAATCTGATAAATGCCAATATTCTCTTTGGTTCCTGTACTGTAAACCGGAGCCATATCATTCTTAATGCGATAATAATCGGCTATGATTTCGCCCTGTTCTTCCACATTAAATGCATCCATCCCTTTTTCCTTGTTCTCCTCTAATGCATCCAGCCCCCCATAATCATAAAAACCCGGCTTATTGTTGCCATGAAGGGCACGGGGCATGTACATGGCTCCCATTTTTTCGTATTGCCAAACGTGGGTAAGTTCATGTATCAGGGTATCGGGTGACATGGGACCCCAGCTGTTGATCGTATGGAAGCTCACGTAAGGACGGTCTGTCCATGAAGGACCCAATACAGCTTTCTCATCAATTCTAACCAAATCATAATCAATACTTTCACCAAATACATCACGGGCCATTGCTTTTTCGGCCCCGGTAAGTGGGCGCGTATTGAATTTGATGAAGTCGGCCAGCGTTTCATATATTTCTGGCAATCCGGATACTTCCACGACATAAATTGCCAGTTCTCCCAGCCACTTCCCAAAGCTTTTCCATGTGTCTGCCTTTCCCAGTGATTTCCACCAGTCAAGCGACCATGGCTTCAGGCTTTTTACCCCTTTCCACAGATGTCCGACAAGACGATGCAACCTTTTTGGTAATGAAGTGATCCAGCGTTTGGCCCTGTGAAAGATTCCTTTGATCTTTTCTCCAAGTTTACGGGTAATTTTTCTTACCCCCTTCAAGAGCCTCTTCCCTGCTTTTTTAACACCTCTTCCTACCTTTTTTACACCCCTTGAAATCGCTTTCCCCGCTTTCTTTAATCCCCTGCCAATTCTTTTGAAAATTCCCTGGACACCCGGAGACACAGTGCTTTTATTCTGCTGCACAACATGTGTCAGTTCATGTGCCAGCAACTTTTTGCCACTACTTTTATTCGGTGCATATTTCCCGGAATTAAAGAAAATATCTTTACCATGAGTGAATGCCTGAGCTCCCAGTGATGTACTCATTTGCTCAGATTCTGGCCCTGTATGAATATTTACATGGCTGAAATCGTAACCAAAGGACTCCGACATTTCTTTTTGAACCGGATCATGCAATGGTTTGCCTTTTCCTTTTGCGGTTTTTATCTGATGTTCAAGCGAATCATTGATCAATCTTTCTCCGTCAGACGATTTAAGCTGCAGTGGTTTTTCTTCTTCTTCGAACAAATGAAGTTCGTCTTCGGTAAATGTATTTTCTTCCTCATGTTTTACCGTTGAATAATCCGGTTCTTCAATATCCTGCTTTTCCGTTTCCTTGTATTCCTTTTCTTCCCATTGCATTGATTCCCCTTTGGTGTCTTCTTTTACTGATGAATACCCTGGTTCTTCAAAATCCTTATTTTCTGTTTCCTTGTATTCCTTTTCTTCCCATTGCAGTGATTCTTCTTTGGTATCTTCTTTTACCGTTGAATACTCCGGGTCTTCAATATCCTTCTTTTCTGTTTCCTTATATTCCTTCTCTTCCCATTGCAGTGATTCTCCTTCTTCTTCATCTTTAACCGGAGTGTACTCCCATTCTTCTAACTCTTTTATGCCAGGCTTTTTGACATTGGAAGCAAGACCCTGTTCTTTTAATAATTGAATCTTATTGACCCCAGGGTTATGTGTAATATTGTCATGTGTCCCGGTAATGATCTCGGCAACACGCTCAGCTTGTCTCTCAAATTGATCGCCGGGTTCACCAACTGTGAGTTTGGTTTGAGCGCCCCCCGCATGAA
>SKTQ01000183.1 GCA_007122505.1 Bacteroidales bacterium
AAACAGGCCTGCGGATGCCGGAGTGGTAAACCTCAAAGGGACCAATAAAGCCCTTGCCATCAGCGTTGATTGCAATCCCCGTTATGTACATGCTGATCCCGAAACAGGTGCAGCGATTGCCGTATCTGAAAGTGCCAGAAATATCGTTTGCAGTGGCGGTGATCCACTGGCAATTACAAACTGCCTTAATTTCGGAAATCCTTACAATCCGGAAGTATATTGGCAGTTTGTGGGTGCCATCAAAGGGATGACGCTGGCCTGCAAAAAATTCAACACACCGGTTACCGGAGGAAATGTCAGCTTTTACAACCAGGCCTCTTCAGGCGGGAAAACAGAACCTGTTTTTCCAACGCCCGTTATTGGCATGCTGGGTATCCTTCATGACAAAAAACACCTTACCGGGATCGCTTTTCGCAAGGAAGGCGATTTGATTTACCTGCTGGGCGAATCCAAAAATGATATCAATTGTTCTGAATATCTGTATAACTACCACGGTGTGAAGCTTTCACCGCCGCCTGCTTTTGATATCGATGAAGAATACAGATTACAGGAGGCAGTAAAAGAACTTATCAAGTCGGGGGTTGTTGAATCGGCCCATGATGTTGCCGATGGAGGGTTGTTTGCAGCGCTTTTCGAGTCAGCAAGGATAAACCGCGTTGGATTTTCGGTTTATGCAGATCACGAAATTCGCGAAGATGCCTTCCTTTTTGGGGAGTCCCAAAGTCGTGTGGTGGTGTCAGTAGATCCTGAAAACGAAGGAATACTGGCAGAAATCATGGCCGCGTCAGATGTTTCATTCACTTTTCTCGGTGAGGTAAAGGGGAAAGATGTGTTCATTGACGCAGAGCATTTTGGCAATATAGATGAGCTGATCAGTATCTATGAAGATTGTATTCCAAATATGATGAAAGAGTAAACGAAAGCATGTTGTCGCCTTCAAAAACATACAAAATATGGGGTAAGCATTCATTGCTGCCTGCTTTGCTGTTATTTGCCCTGTTCACAGCCTGCCGGCCGGACGGGGAAGATGTGGCAGGCCTTACCGTATTGCGCTACAACGAAGACCAGAATATTACCTCCCTTGATCCGGCCTTTGCCCGGAACCAGGCAAACATTTGGGCCGTTACCCAATTGTTTAATGGTCTGGTTGAACTGGATACAGCACTTGAAGTCCGGCCTGCCATTGCACATTCATGGAATATATCTGAAGATGGCCTGAAATACACTTTTTATTTGCATGATGACGTATTTTTTCATGATAATGCATGTTTTCCCGGTGGAAAGGGCAGGAGGGTGGTAGCCGGCGACTTTGTTTTCAGCTTGTCGCGTCTGACAGACCGATCCATTAATTCGCCAGGCACATGGGTAATGAACCAGGTAGCCCGGACCGGCAATGATAAGCTGGATATTTATGCACCAAACGATACGACACTAATCATTCGCTTAGATGCCCCATTTCCGGCAATGCTCGGACTGCTTACCATGCAGTATTGTGCAGTGGTTCCCCATGAAGCCATCACCATGTACGGCAGAGACTTTCGCAGAAACCCGGTTGGAACCGGGCCTTTCCGCTTTGCTTATTGGAAAGAAGGGGTAAAGCTTGTTTTCAGAAAGAATGACCATTACTTTGAATTTGATGGGGACAAACGATTGCCATACCTGGATGCTGTTTCCATTACTTTTATTAAAGACAGGCAGACTGCCTTTCTTGAATTTGTGAAGGGGAATCTGGACCTGCTTACCCGCGTTGATGCCAGTTACCAGGATGAGCTTCTCACCCCGGCCGGTGAATTACAACCCAGGTATCATGACAAGTTAAAGATGATCACGATGCCTTTTCTCAACTCCGAGTACCTGGGAATGCTGGTATCCAATGACCGTGTTCCAACGGACTGGCCATTGCTGGATAAAAGAGTCAGACAGGCCATCAATTATGGTTTTGACCGGCAAAAAATGATCACCTTTCTGCGCAACAACATTGGTACACCTGCTTATGGAGGCTTTGTTCCCGTTGGCATGCCGGGATTTATCCGCAATGAAGGGGGCTATTCATATAATCCGGATAAGGCAAGACAATTGCTGGCGGAGGCCGGTTACCCCGGAGGCATTGGGCTGCCCGCCATCAGACTTTCAACCAACCAGGCATACCAGGATATCGCCCAATACATTCAATTTGAGCTCGGTCGAATTGGTATCAACATAGAAATCGATGTAATGCCGCCGGCAACGCTCAGGGAAATGATGGCCAATGCAGAGGCTCCATTCTTCAGAGGATCATGGATAGCGGATTATCCGGATGCTGAAAACTACCTGGCATTGTTTTACAGCCCGAATAAGTCACCCGCAGGGCCAAATTATACACATTTTCAGGATGAAGCCTTTGACCGGCTCTATGAGCAAGCCCTTAATCAGACTAATGACAGCATCCGTTTTGCGTTGTACCACAAAATGGATAGCCTGATCATTGATAAAGCACCAAAAGTTTTTTTGTATTACGATCAGTCCATGCGCTTTGTGCACCACTATGTGGAAAACATGCAGAACAATGCGCTGAATCATTTGGTATTGAAACGTGTCAAAATTAATTTGCAAGAGGAGTAGTTTTGCTTGAAAACACATAACGGAATTGAAATATTTTACCATGCATGTAATGATGTAACCGATGATTAAAGTTTGCATGTTTTTATTATTGAAATGCATTTCCTATGCATCATTGCTTGCCGGTAATGAGCCTAACCATCAATACAGGTTTTTCACGGTTCAGTATCATTATCAATATATTTGGCCGCACAGGCCTGACTTAAAGGAACATGCCGGCAATCCGGCAAAAGCTCTTGAAATGCACCTGGGCTGGAGAAGTTCAGGCTCACAGCTATGGCATCGTTTGTACAACTTTCCATCCTATGGCATAGGTTTTTATTACAATCACCTTGGAAACCCCGAAGTACTTGGAGAAGTGCGTTCAGGTTTTGTGTTTATGGAATTCTATCCGCCGAAAGAGCGCTTGATCAGATGGCAACTGCGGGTCTCGCTGGGCCTGGCCAATTTCAATACCTATTATCACCCTGAGAATAATCCGGAAAACCGATTTATCGGAACACCATGGAATGTCCATTTTAACCTGAATTACGCATTGTCGATACCTATCGGTGAGCAAGTCAGGATTACCCCTGGCCTTGCTTTTACCCACTTTTCCAATGGTGCCTACCAAAAGCCAAACAGGGGGATAAACATTTTTGATGTGAATATGGGTATCCGTTACAGGTTTGGCAAGGGTGATCCGGGAGAGTTCTGGGCCAATGATCCATTTTCTGAGGGAAAAACAATTTCTGAACAAACTTTTTTCGCTGTTTTTTCTGTTGGTTTGATGCAGCGCGAAATGGATGATCCGACTTATGTTGCCAGGACGTTGACATTAAATCACACCATAAGAAAAAAATTGAGAACCAGGTGGGGTGTTGGAATCGATATTTTTTATGATGATCATGCCAAAGAACAAATGCGGCTCTTAAATGAAGAAACCAGCCCGATGGACTACACACGTGTTGGTGGTTTTGTTTCTTGTGACATTATCTTTAACAGGATGGCGCTTATTCTCAACCGTGGTATCTATGTCTATTATGGGTATGAACCCCAGGGAAATCAATACTCACGTATTGGA
>SKTQ01000237.1 GCA_007122505.1 Bacteroidales bacterium
CAAAAAGCACTGGATGAACATTTTGTTCTTGCAAATCAATACCAAAGAGAAGAATACAGGCCGGTAACAACACATGCAGCCGGACATGCAGGAACACGAACCATCAGCTCCTTTAACAGGATCAATTACGTCATTGCCAAAGACGGTGACACCGTGCAATCTATTGCAAGAGAGCTGGATATGCGTCCACGCCAGATCATCAGCTATAATGACTTCGAAAACAATCATCAATTAGAGGCGGGACAACGCGTGTTCATACAGCCCAAGCGACGCCGCGGCGAAGTACGTTATCACATTGCCAAACCAGGCGATACCATGTTCCGGATATCGCAGGAATACGGAATACGTATGGAGAACCTCTACCGGCGCAACGACATGCGTTACGGCATGGAGCCCGAACCCGGACAAAAAATCCTGCTGCGCGGATATGAAGGGTCTTTTATCGACTACTTCTGGCGCCGGCCCTGACAACAGACAATACCAAAGCGGCACAGATCAATCATTTCCTGCATACAATCGAAGAAATAAAATCATTAACCAACCCTCTTCATGATTGAAATCCTGTTAATAATGTCAGCAGGCATCCTGATCGGTTACCTTATCAGGAGCAATGGCCGCCTCATAAGGCTTGCCGACAGGATGGTCATCATCACCATACTGGTTCTGCTGTTTTTTATGGGTTTTACCATAGGCAGAGATCCCTTGATCATGGGGAGCCTGCCACAACTCGGATTAACGGCACTCATCCTGAGTGTGGCCGGTGTTACGGGCAGCATGCTGCTGGCCCTATTGGTTTGGAAGCTATATTTCAGAAAAAACAGATAGCCGTTGAAAACCAGTTTATATATCCTGATCGCTTTCGTGCTCGGACTTCTGTTCGGACAAACAGCACTTTCGCCGGGCTTTCTCATCAACGGAGAACCGGCAAAGTATACCTTGTACGTGCTGATGCTGCTGGTGGGCATCAGTATCGGCGCTGACCACCGGTCGTTAAATCTGATCAGGGAGCAGGGTTTTAGGCTGATGGTATTGCCACTGGTCACCATCGTGGGAACTTTTGCAGCGATCATCCCCGTGTCCGCGCTGCTAACGGATGTATCAACAGGTGAATCACTTGCTGTTGGTGCAGGGTTTGGGTATTATAGCCTGTCGGGAATCATCATCACAAGGATTCACAGCGAAACACTGGGCATCATCGCACTGCTTGCCAATGTGATCAGGGAGATCATCACACTCGTATTTGCGCCGGTTATGGTAGTCTGGTTTGGGAAGCTGGCACCCATAACTGCAGCAGGTGCCACCAGCATGGATACCACACTGCCGGTCATCACCGCAGCATCCGGCAGGGAGTTTTCAGTTATTGCGCTCGCACATGGAATCATCCTGACCATCATCGTACCCGTGCTTGTTACCACCATCCTCATGTTTTTTGTCTGATCCGCTCCAGCTTCCGGAAACCCCAATGTGCATTCAGTTTGTTTCAATGCTCAATTTCAAATGTTTATTAAACCCTTCTCTGAATATTCTAATCAGCGTGGACAACCTGATATCGGATGCATTATTTTCAATCCTGGAAATATATGTCTTTGTTGTACCGCACTTTTCCGCCAGTTCCTGCTGAGTCATACCGCTGGCCTTGCGAAGTTCCTGAAGCATCACACCCAGCTTAAACGCTTCAAAGCCTTCTTCAAACTTCTCCCTTTCCGGGGTTCCACGAACACCGTATTGTTGATCAATAAAATCGTTTAATGATACCAGGTTTTTATTTTGCTTTTTTTTCATTGAAATATTGTTTTTTCAGTTTCAAAGTCCAGATAAACTTAAGCTGTACCTCAGGCCTTAGTTTTCTCAAAAAATCCAGAAAATACCTTTTGTAATAAAAGACTTCACGGACATTTTTATCATTACCCATGCGTAAACAAAATTACCTGATTAGCTAACATTTTCAAAATATTTTTCCGCATACCCGGTCCTTATACGTTTTATTGCGTGTAGCAATAATACATGATTTCAACACACCCATCATTTGCTTACATAGGCACCACCGGTTCTTACATTGTGGAAATCCACGCCGGCTTGCATGCAGGCTTCCTCCATGCGCCGGACATTCCAGGCAGAATTGGAAGCGTCAATGATGACCTTGCGTGGACGCACATACTCTAAAACCGATGAAATATCCATGCGGGGATTTTGAGTTATAAGCATGTAATCAACGGGAAAAGGAAACAAAGAATCTTGAGGTTTTTCATCCACCCGGCCGGTGATCATTTCAGCATGGTCAGCAATATTGCTAAGCTTTGCATCCCGCAAAATCATCATGGTCATCCCATTGAAACGGATAAAATCATCTTTCCTAACAAACCACTGATCCTTCACAAAGAGGTCGTTATCGTTGATTGCCAGAGAAAGGGAGTCTTGCCTTACCCCTCTTTTCAAGCGGTTGGCCATCACATTGAAACGCATCAGCCTGGGATTACCGTTTACATTGTCGCATGCCAGCAGAATGGTTTCTTTGCCGGTGATAAAATCCACAGCCGCGCCCCTGTTGATACTGTAAACCACAAAATACTGCTGACGCCTGTTTTCGATGTTTCGAACGGAAACAGAAAGAACCAAACCACACAGCAAGCCCAATGCCGTTAGAAATGTCCACCGCTTTCCTTTCATCAAATAATAAAAAAGAAAAAACAAGCACATAAAGACCATCAATGTTTCAAAAAAGCCCACATAGACATTGCTGGCCGTTGAGTAGGGCAAGCCTTCGATCAGGCGCACCGATTGATGCAGAACCATCACCGCTGCGGATAGGATTTGTCCCATCCAGGCTCCGGCAATAGCAAGCGGTGACACCAGCAGGGTAATCAGTGCCAGGTAAATGATGACGGTGGCCAAAGGAATCACAATCAGGTTGGTAACAATGAAGTAATTGGGAAATTGGTGGAAGTAATGAAGGGCCAGCGGTCCTGTGGCCAACTGCGCGGCAATGGACACGGTGATGATTGACCAGGTTTTTTCAGGGATTCCTTTTTTGACGCGGATTAGCCCCTGCAGCCACGGTTGCAGGCTGACAATACTGATCACGGCCAGATATGACAATTGAAAGCCTATGTGAGTTATGATGAACGGATTATTGATCACCAGCACAAAGGCAGAAGCTGCCAGTGTATTGTAAATGTTTGTCGGCCGCCGGAAGCTTTGGCCCATTGCTACGAAGGAAAACATAACTGAGGCACGAAGCACTGAAGGGCTGAAACCAGTGATGGCTGCATAAAGCCAAATGAGCATGATGATGCAGACAGTTCGCAAAAAGCGGCCTCCGGGAAGGCGTAACAGAAATGCAAAAACATTTTTCAACACCATAAATATGATGCCCACATGCAGTCCGGATACACAAAGAATATGCATAGCACCTGCCCCGGCAAACTCCCTGCGCAGGTCTTCATCAAGGTATTCGCGAAACCCAAGCAGCAGGGCGGAAATCACAGCAAACTCCCGTCCCTCGAGGTTGTTCTCACGGAAAACCGCCAGCGCGCCTTCACGCAGTTGCAAAGCCAGCCGCATGTAATGCCTGCCTTTGTTTTCGCCGGTTATGTGCCATTCGCCCGAACGGATATAGGTCGAATGAAAAATGTTCTGACGGGCCA
>SKTQ01000204.1 GCA_007122505.1 Bacteroidales bacterium
GCATAAACGCCTTTGCGGCCTTCTTCCCAGATTTTCCGCAGCCTCAGCGGAATCAATTCCACTTCCACTTCTTCGCCATGTTCGCGGTTCAGGTAAAGAAGCGACGGCGTTTCTGCCGTTCCTACGATGGACAGCATGTCGATGCCCAGATTGTCAAAAACAAGTCCTGCCCCTCCCATAGAAGAGATAAAAAACCCATGCCAGCAAGGGCTGAATCCCGTAACAAAAAGACGGTTGGACCCTGGGAAGATACTGCCGGCCAGCAATCCGGTGCCAATGTTCAGGCTGTCATATTTCTTCGCCAGGTGAATGCCCAGATCGACCGGTCCCCAAAAGGGACCTATTTCATAACGGCGCATTTTGTAGAACCCTGTTGTGGCATCTACAAACAAAACCTTCAGGTGTGATTGATTCATTTGCATAGGGCGTGTATCTTTATAGTGAGCATCAGCACGGTTGAGCATTATCCTTTACAGGTGTTCTTCGGTTAGGGCACTTTGTCTGACGTCATCTTTTGTTTGCTAATATATTCATTTTTTCTGTTTTGGTAAGATGATGTTTTGGGTTCTGCGTTGGCAGCTATCCTCCCATCAGCCCAGCATCTCGCATCTCGTCTTTCAAAGCAGGAAGGTTGGGTTTATGGTTATATGTATTTTTGATAAGATACATGGCATTGCTTTCGTGACCGGTAATTTGCCGGGCAAGCAACAGCCACTTTGCAATCCGCTTATATACGCTGCGGCCACGCTCATTTGCCAGGGTGTTGTCAACCATTGCCTTAATTTTGGCAAAACAAAAATCAGGGTACACCTTCAGTATAGGAGCAATAATCTCTTCGAAATGCCAGCGGTCATTTTCTTTTTCAACTATAGCTCTGATATCTGCATATCGTTCATCTTCTGCCAAAACCTTTACCAGGAAAGCCTTGTTCCAGAGCAATTCGCCGATTATTGTGTTATATGCTGCTTTATCAAGGTAAGGTTTTGCCTTTTGGTAGTGAGCTATATTCTCCTCCAAAAGGAGAAGCTTGGAAAAAACCTTCACAAATAATGATTTATCAAGCTCTGGTGTTATATAGTCTTTTAGAAAACCAGCCCAAGCAGATGGGTTTGCAGGAAACAATTCCCTTGCTGTTTTTACAAAAGCTACCTGATCTTTTTCAAAATAGTATTTTAACAACTCCCTTGCTACCGGTTCACTATGGCGATATAGTTTCCTGGCAGACTGTAACCATGACTCTTGATTTCCGCCGGACTTGAGCAGCAACAAGCTGAGTTCAGGCAAATTTTTTTGCTCAAGACCTGCTTCTTCCATCATTGTAAGCAACCGACCGGCATCCCCGGTTTTTTCGGCCAAAGCAAGTAGTATATGTTCAAAATGCTTAGCAAAATACTGGTTGCCGGGGTGTTTTTCATTACAATATCGAAAGAATAACTCAAATGCAGCGTTTATTTTGCTGTCAGCAACTGCTGACAACCGCATCTTTTGAACAATGCGTTCCATAACCTGCCGGTGCTCCGAAAGCAGGAATTCATTCACATCATCGAATGACCCGAATTCATCGGGCACTTCGGCATCCATTGCTGCTTCATAAAGCCCAACAAGCATAGCCAGTAATTCATCCGGCCTCTGCAAAATGATTTTGTCTAATGCTGCTGAAACAAAAAACTGGAAAATTTCCTGGAACTCCTGTTCACTGGCTTGCTGGTATTGTTCCCATTCTTCAATATAACCAGAATGTGACGGTGTGTAATTATCCCAATCGGGGTTTTCAGTATCAACCGACTCGAAATCTCCTTGATAGGTGGTTTGCACATCATTAACCAGTGCAAGAAAGCTACCATAAGACTGCTTTTCGCTCTCAGCTTCCTGATTTCTGGCAAAAGCCAGAAACTCCTGTTGGAGCTTTTCGTTGTGTTCGATGATGGCATCCAGAAATTGCAGTTTTATATGTTCCCGGGTGCTTTTGTAAATGTTTTTAAACGCCATAATTTATTGTTTTCAGTTGTGTGCAAAACGTATATTTGGTCTTGTATTATAATGATGATTTTGACATTAAAAATACATAAACGGGCTTTAATCAGTCTTTCAGAACAGAGGGCGGATAGTGGTCTTTATAGCGGATAAAACATTCACGCTCATCACACTTTTCATGGGGCGGAACATGGATGGTGACATCCATCTCCTTGCTGTCCACGCACCGTACCCGGCAATGAATCTCCTTGTAGTCCCCTAAAAAGTTGGTTTTGATCACCTTTGCGGAAAGCGCGTTTTCAGGATCCCGGGCAACCTCAAAATTGTCGGGACGCACAGACAGCAGCACCCTTTGACCCTCCCGTAATGTGTGTCTGGTTGTGCGGATCATGCCCAAAGAGGTAAGAAAGCCTTCAGCCAGCACCTCGGCAGGAAGCACGTTTGTTTTCCCAAAGAAACGTGCCACATATTCGTTGACAGGATATTTATACAAATTGGCAGGTGTATCTGTTTGCAGGGCCACTCCGTCTTTCATGACAACTACCCTGTCGGCAATTGCCAGCACATCTTTTGTGTCATGCGTGACAAATATTCCTGTTGAATCTGTTTGTTTAATGATGGCAGCTATTTCTTCCTGTATGGTTACTTTTTTTAATGAGTCCAGGTTTGAAAAGGGCTCGTCAAGAAGGATCAGCCGGGGTTTTGGAGCCAGTGCCCGGGCAAGGGCAACCCTTTGTTTTTGTCCTCCCGATAGCTGATGGGGGTAGCGCTTGCCCAATCCGGACAAACCGGTAATGCGGATCATTTCCGCGGTTATTTCTATCTGCTCCTTCACCGGGAGCCTGAAAAGTCCAAAACGGATGTTTTCTGAAACCGTTTTATGCGGAAAAAGGGCGTAATCCTGGAAAACAATACCCACTCCACGCTTTTCCGGAGGCACCAGAATGCGGTCATCAGCCACAATACGGTCACGAATAATTATCCTTCCCGAATCAGGAATCTCAAACCCGGAAATCAGCCGAAGTAACGTTGTTTTTCCGCAACCGCTTTCCCCCAACAGGGCAACGATTTCACCCTGGTTCACATCCAATGAGAAATCTTTTACGGCAGGCTCACATGAACCCTGATATGTTTTGGTAAGATGATCAATCTGCAATACCTTCATAAAATGATCTGGTGTTTGTTTATTTCTGACATTTGCCACATAAGCGGCTTGCTCGTAAATGGTCCGGTTGCGATCACGACGACTCTCCTCCAATGAATTTATTCAGTAACAACACCGGTATCATACCTGTGATTACAATGACAAGGGCATATGGCGCCGCTTCCGCAACCCGCTCATCAGTGGCATACTCAAACGCACGAATGGCCAGCGTATCAAAATTAAATGGTCTCAAAATCAGTGTCAGCGGCAGTTCTTTCAACACATCAATAAATGTCAGCAGAAAAGCGCTTAGGGTGGCACCGGTCAACAGTGGAAAATGAACTTTTCTCAACACTTTTCCGTGTTGCATGCCGAGGGAGCGGGCCGCCTCATCCATGCTTAGCGGGATTTTTTCCATGCCGCTTTCAACGCTGTTGTAGCCCACCGCCATAAAACGCACCAGATAGGCATAGATCAACGCGAGCCATGTGCCGGTGATTA
>SKTQ01000335.1 GCA_007122505.1 Bacteroidales bacterium
CAATACCCTGGGCATCGCCAAAAAATACAAACCCATTCATGCAGATACTGTGGCAGCAGCACTAATGGCTGCCGCTGAAAAGAAGGAGCCGGGGGTGCATATATTTGAAATGGATGAGGTGTTTGCGCTCGCCGGAGAAGCATAATGCCGGCCTGAGTTATAAAATCCTGTTTATCTTTGTGGGTAATAAATGGCCGCCAGTTTTGACGGTGTGGTAAAAAGCCTGAGGTGAATGCTTTTCACTAACCGTTTTCTGCATCGCATTTTGTAATGCATGATTTATCAGTAAACACACAGATAACCGGGCAATGCGCATAGATATCCTGACCATATTTCCTGCCATGTTCGATGGCCCGTTTTCCCATTCGATCATTAAGCGCGCACGCGAAAAACAACTCGTTGATATATATATTCATGATATCCGGGATTTCACCGTTGACAAGCACCGCCGGGTAGATGATTATCCTTTCGGAGGCGGAGCCGGGATGGTGATGATGGTAGAACCCATTGAACGTTGCATCAATGAGTTGAAATCAGAGCGGCCATACGATGAGATCATTTACTTGAGCCCGGACGGTGACCTGATGGATCAGCCCATGGCAAACCATTATTCCACTAAGGACAACATTATGTTGCTATGCGGACATTATAAGGGTGTTGACGAACGGGTCAGGGAACATTTGATCACCAGGGAGCTTAGCATTGGCGATTATGTTTTATCGGGGGGTGAACTGGCTGCCGCTGTTTTCTCTGATACGGTAATCCGTCTCATTCCTGGTGTTTTGGGAGATGAAACCTCAGCCCTCAGCGATTCTTTCCAGGACCACCTTGTTTCTCCGCCGGTTTATACGCGTCCTGCAGATTACAAAGGCTGGAAGGTTCCGGATATCCTGCTGTCGGGTCATGACAGGAAAATCTCGGAATGGCGTCATGAGCAATCGGTTTTAAGAACAAAGGCAAGGCGTCCTGACATGCTGGGAGAATAAGCAAATTTGCCTGCTATGCTGTTTTTTTGCAACCGATTGGTTTCCCGTGATTCTCTTCCCAAAGAAATGAATAAAAAAATTCCAGAATCGTTTTGCGTTTCAAATTAAATGCCTAACTTTGCACTCCTTTTGACGCGAATAAAGATAACCTGAAAATATATAAAGCGATGAACCAGACGGAAATAATGAATTTTGTGCATGATACCCTGGTAGATAAGAGGGAATGGCCCGCTTTCAAGGCAGGGGATAACGTCACTGTGCACTATAAGATTAAAGAAGGAAACAAGGAACGTATTCAGCCGTTTCAGGGTGTGGTCATCCAGCGTCGCGGAAGCGGTGTAACCGAAACATTTACGGTTCGCAAGATATCCGGAAACACCGGTGTGGAACGTATCTTCCCGGTACACTCACCCTTTATCGAAAAGATTGTGCTGAACCGCCGTGGCCTTGTGCGCCGTGCCCGAATTTTCTATCTGCGCAAATTGCGTGGTAAGCGCGCCCGTATTAAGGAGCGCAGATTCTAATGCCTGCCGGCAACAAAATCTGAAAACCATAGAACATCAAAAGCCCTTTTACATTCAGGGCTTTTTTTTTATTTTCGTACGATGATAATACTGACTGACAATCCAAAGAAAATCAAAATAACCATAAACGAAAAAACCAGGTGTCATGAAAAAACTGATCGAATGTGTTCCCAATTTTAGTGAAGGTGTGGATATGGCCGTGATTGAAAAGATCACGCAGGAAATTGAATCTGTTGAAGGTGTGAAGCTGCTGGATGTTGATCCCGGCCGGGCCACCAACCGCACGGTTGTTACATTTGTTGGGACGCCGGATGAAGTGATCGAAGCGGCGTTTCTTGCTGTAAAAAAAGCCTCGGAGCTTATCGATATGCGTAAACACAAAGGTGCCCATCCACGTATGGGTGCAACCGATGTTTGTCCGCTGGTACCGGTTGCCAACATCAGCATGGAAGAGGTGGTTTCCTATGCGCACAGGCTGGCACAGCGTATTGGCGAAGAGCTTGGGATTTCGGTTTATTGTTATGAAAATGCGGCTTTAAAGCCGGAACGGAGAAACCTGGCAAACTGCAGAAGCGGTGAATATGAGGGAATGGCTGATAAAGTTGCCACCGCAGAATGGAAGCCCGACTTCGGGCCCGATAAACTCAACGAAAAAGCCGGTGTTACGGCCGTTGGAGCACGAGATTTCCTGGTGGCTTACAACATCAACCTGAACACCACCTCCACGCGCCGTGCCAATGCCATCGCTTTTGATGTACGTGAAAAAGGCCGGGTAAAAAGGGATGGTAACCCATTAACCGGGAAAATTGTGAAGGATGAAAAGGGAGACCCGGTATATATTCCGGGCACGCTCAAGGAGGTCAAGGCTATCGGATGGTTTATCGAAGAATATGGTGTGGCGCAGATTTCCATGAACCTGACCAATATCAGCGTAACGCCTGTGCATATAGCTTTTGATGAGGTTTGTGACAAAGCTGCAAAAAGGGGTATCCGTGTAACCGGTTCAGAGCTTGTAGGGCTGGTACCCCTGAAAGCATTGACAGACGCCGGGAAATACTTTCTGGCAAAGCAGCAGAGAAGCTTAGGTGTTTCGGAGGATGAACTGATCAAAATTGCGGTGAAAAGTATGGGTCTTGATGAGCTTAAGCCTTTCAACCCAAAGGAAAAGATCATTGAATATATGATTGAAGATGCTGCCGGAAAAAAGCTGGTTGACATGAGCGTAACCGGTTTTGCCAATGAAACTGCGAGTGAGTCACCGGCCCCCGGTGGCGGATCGGTGTCGGCCTATGTGGGCGCATTGGGTGTTTCTTTGGGAACGATGGTTGCCAACCTCTCTTCGCATAAAAGGGGTTGGGACGAACGCTGGGAGGAGTTCAGCAAGTGGGCTGAAAAAGGCCAGGACATCAAGAACGAACTGCTTTACCTAGTAGATGAAGATACCATCTCATTTAACAAAATCATGGAAGCCTTTGGTCTCCCTAAAAAGACTGAAGCTGATAAAAAGCTCCGCCACCAGGCCATTCAGGATGCTACCAAATATGCCATTCAGATCCCTTTCCGTGTGATGCAGAAAGCCTATGAGTCGATGGCCGTGATGGAGGCCATGGTAGAGAAAGGAAATCCTGCTTCCATTACTGATGCGGCCGTTGGTGCCCTTTGTGCCCGTACGGCTGTGATCGGCGCCTTTATGAATGTGAAGATCAATGCTGAGGGTCTGGAAGACAAGGCATTTTACGAAAAGATCTACCAGGAAGGACTGGAACTGGAAGCCGCCGCCAAAAAGAAAGAGGAGGAGATTGTGCAGATGGTTGAAAAGGTGATCGCAAAGAAGTAAGCTGTTATAAAGAACAACATATTTTTGCTACTTCTATACCCTCTTAGGAACTAATTGAAAAGCCCCGGACCTTTGACAGGCTGGGGCTTTCTCATTTAGCCTGCATTATTCACAAAAAGCAAACAAATCATTATAATAACCTGAATAGATGATAATAAGATCAAAAGCTTTTAAAAACTAAATTTGTTTGCTTTTTGCAAGTGCTTTTACTTCAGGCCATCTGCTTCGTTGCGAAAGCCTTGAAATAGAATACTATGTCGGCGGCTTTC
>SKTQ01000214.1 GCA_007122505.1 Bacteroidales bacterium
GAAACTCCACCCCATGGTCATTTGCGTAGTCTTCAATGTCTTTGCGAGAAGCAAACAACAAAGGTCTGATCACATGATTGGTTTTCAGCGGGATTCCTGTCAGGCCGCTGATACCGGTTCCACGGGCAAGGTTAATGAAAAGGGTCTCGATGGCGTCATCCAGATGGTGTGCCGTGGCAATAGCATCATAGCCTTGCTCTTTGCGGATACTTTCCAACCACTGATATCGCAGGGTTCGGGCTGCCATTTGCACAGAGATGCCATGCTCGGCGGCGTAAGAGGCGGTCTGGAAGCGTTCACAAAAAAACTGCCGTTTTAACTGCTGTGCACTGGCTTTGACGAATGCTTCATCGGCATCGGAATCCTGGGCCCGCAATAAAAAGTTGCAGTGGGCCAGGTCAAACGAATAACCGCTCTTACGAAACAACTCCACCATCACCATGGAGTCCATCCCTCCGCTAACGGCCAGCAACACACGTTCGCCTTTCTTTAGGAGGTCATTCTCGCTGATATGTCTTTCAAATGCTTCCTGCATGCCTTGAGCATTGTTCGCTTTACCCTTGCGGTAAATGGTGTGCACATTTCAGAAATGAATATCTGAAAATGAAAATGCTTTCTTTTCCAAAGATAGCAAAAACAAAAAAGCAAAGGGAAGGGGAGGTCCTTGGGCATTTTGGACTTTCGATATTATCCCATCAAAATTTGTATCCTTAAAAAAATTGCGGTTTTTGCGGGAAAAGTTTCCACGCAAAAACCGCAAATATGACCATACGCTTGGGAAAATAGCGCGCTCGGAAGCGCGTATTTATGGTTAGCGTAATGATTTGAAACCGGTCAGCGGTCTGACGGATTCGTTTTTCAGGAAATCCCAGTCGCTGAAATCAAACCAGGTAAAGGATCCGCTAAAATATCCGGTTACTTCGTTTCCATCCTCGGCAACCAAATCGAAGGAGATTTGATAGTTTGACCCTGATCTGGATACTTCAACAGTACCACCCACGATGTCAAGAATAGTGCCCTCCTCGGTTGATGCATCAAAATCGAGTACCATATCGGTCATTGATCCAAAAGTGAAAGGCTCTGCTGTGTCGTCGGGATCAAAAGTATATGTGCCGGGCACAAGTTCATCTTCCTCAGGTGAGAAAAAATCGATCCCAACCCCGTCTCCTGTACCCGTAAATCTGGGGACAGTCGGATCAAATTCCAGTCCGTCTGAGTGTAAAAAGAGGTCCATATTGTACGCTTCATCATCCCATAGTTGACCGTAATTGATCATTATTCCTCCGGCCAGGCTATAAGTGTCGCCGTCATAGGAAAAATGGTTGCTCATTCCGTTGTTGTTGTCGTCGTCATCATCGCTGCATGCTGCAAAAAAGAATGGTGTGATAAGCAATGCCAACAGCAATGTCCATTTTTTAGTTTTCATTTTGAGATAAATAGTTTTTTAGTTTTTAAATAATAGTTGTAACATAAACCCAACGGACACATCGCCTGAATGTTCAATTATCCATTTTTCCGGGTTTAGCGACCACCACAACGATTTGGTTTCACATTTTCACCTTTCGACTTTTTCACATTCCAACATTTATTAATTCCACGCGAAGGCTGCAAAGGATGGTGCATGGGGATTTCCAACAGGTTTACTGGAAATCCAACGCTGGTATTTGGACAGGTCAAGCCCTGTCCCTACAACCGATGCGCTAAATTACCCGATGGCCGGTCAAGCCCGGCCTATACACGCGTGTCCTATGGTTTTTTTAAGAAATGTTGTCTGCCCCGGTAATCAATGGGTGATTTTATTTTCCCCTGCCGACTCCTTCTAAATTTGCACATTGGTATATTGGTGCATTTACACAATTTCCCCGACCATCCCAAGTGTAGGCCGGGCTTGACCGGCCTTACATGCCTTGTAATATGGGCATAATGTAGGGACAGGGCTAGACCTGTCCATTACAACGACGGCATTCAACCTGTTTTTTTCAAAGCAAAGGCGTCAAATGAAAATTTTCCTGCAGGCAGCGTATCAGGAAATGGCCTTTCTTTCTTTTGGGAAACGCAGATATTCACGATTATCCATGATCTCTTTCAAGTTTTTCACCACGAGGTAAACCTCTTCAAAACTGTTGTAGAGAGGGACTGGGGCAATGCGTATGGTGTCGGGAGCCCTGAAGTCGGGAATGATATTTCTGTTTTTCAACGCACTGCAGATCCTCAGTGCTTCGGCAGGATGTGTCAGTGCGATGTGGCCACCTCGACGCTCATCCTGCGGGGGAGTGGCGATGGAAAATCCATGGGTGGAGAAAAGACCCATATCTTGCATCAGCTCAACCAAAAATGAGGTTAGGAGCAGCGACTTCTGCCGGATGGCGTCAATGCCTGCTTCATTGATGATTTTCAGAGACCCCTCCATGGTGGAGGAGCCCAGGACTCCCGGAGAGGAAATTTGCCAGCCGCCGGCACTTTGGGCATGTTCAAAATGCAGCGACATGTCAAACTGTTTATCCTTCACATAACCAAACCATCCCGCCATCAGCGGCTCTTTTCCAAAGTACTTTTTGTTTACATACAGGAAGGCACTGCAGCCGGGTCCGCCATTCAGATATTTATAACTGCAGAAGGTGGCAAAGTCCACACCCCAGCGATTAAAATGATGGGGCACCACCCCGGCAGAGTGGCTGCAGTCAAATCCGATGGGGATGCCCCGCGAATGAGCGGCTTCCGTCAGTCTTTGCATGTCAAGCAACTGCCCGCTGGCATATAACACCGAAGGGAGGTACACTAAGGCCACATCATCGGTCATCATCCGGATAATCGTATCTTCTTCCAATGTTTTTCCGTTTTCCGATGGTGCCAGCAACAGTACATCGTCCGGGTCAAGTCCCCTTTGTTTGATCTGTCCCTTGAGGGCGTAAATGTCAGAAGGAAAATTCAGCTCATCGGCCAGTATTTTGTTTCGCGGTCCTTCCGGGTGGTAAAATGTGCTGATCAGGGAGTGGATGTTTACGGTGGTGGTGCCGGTAAAGATCAACTCGCCGGCAGACGCGCCAACCAATGGAGAAGCCATCTCACCAATCTCTTCGGCAAAATAGAACCACGGCCGGTCAGCTTCTAACCAGCCACTGATACCCATGGTTTTCCATTCATGCAGCACCCGTTGCAACGACTGCTCCGCATCCTGACTTAGCAGGCCCAGCGAATTGCCGTCCACGTAAATGGTGTTTTCCGGAATATAAAAACGTTTCCTGAAACCGGTCAGCTTGTCTTTTTCATCCAGCGCCCGTGCCTTAGAAAGAAAGTCTCCAGGATTGCCCATAGATTCTGTTTTTTTGAAAGTATTTGTTATGAAAAATGCAGGTGAAATAAGCTTCCGCAGGATGATCAGAACATTTCTTCCCTGGAGATCAGCTTGAAGACCTTGTCGCCGCGCCTGACCACCCCCGGCACTTTTACCGAGCATTTGTCTCCTTTTACAGTCTTATTTACCGGCTGCAGTTCCACCCTGATCTCCCGGGGCGTAACCTCCATAACACCGGTGGTTGGCCCGGTGATCATCAGCGGGTCATTCACACTGAAATCATTGGTTTCTATGGTGATCTCCGCCACC
>SKTQ01000106.1 GCA_007122505.1 Bacteroidales bacterium
AAGATAGGAATTTTTGATTAATAATTTCCATTCCTCTGATTGCATCTGTATTCTTTATCACTGCTGTCCGGGAAAAATGCATAATGGTTCTGAAACGCTTGATTTATATCATCCCTACGGGACTTAAAAGATTGGGGGGGTTGTTTTTGATTCTACTAAGATTATGCCCCTATCGGGGCTGCCCTGATAGAAACAAAATACTGGTAGTATGCATTACAGGGTATATCCAGAAGTTCCGTTAGGGACGTAATAAAATTTTGCCTGACAGTAGTCATTCTTTTTCTTGCTTGTTAAAGGTTTTACCTTACATGCAATCATATGCTTTGTAAGTAGTTAGTTTTGAACCTATTTTTTTAGTTATTTACAAAAATATGTATCTTTGTGCATGCAAAACACTTGTTTTTAAAACTGGTAAAACATTCATTATCATGAGAAAAGCAATACCAACATTTATCCTTACATTTCTCTTTATTCCTTTTGCTTTTGGACAGGGTCTGATTTTATTAGATGCGGATGGCAACGACATCACCGGCGACACCCTGTTTGTGCATGGTGATGCCCATGCAAACCTGATCAAGGCGGACATATTTTTTCACAATGATTCTGATGAGGATATGCAGGTGATGGTCAGAAAAATTGAGATCGATATTCTTGAGGGGACCAATAATGCTTTTTGCTGGGACGAGTTTTGTTTTTCACCTGACGTATACGAAAGCCCTGATCCGATTATTCTGGGGCCCGGTGAAACCTCCGGCGCAGACGATTTTTATGTGGAATATTATCCGCAAGGACAGTCAGGAATAACCATAATCGATTATGAGTTTTTCAGCAGGAATGAAGGATTTGACGAAGTGATCACTACAGTTGTTTTTGAAACGGAGGATACAACCAATTTGCCGTTTTATGAAGAAGAGCAACCTTTTGTTTCTTCCGTATATCCAAATCCTGCTTCTGAATATACTACATTTTCTTACCAGCTTCCTGGTGTGTCCGGTGAAGTTACATTGGCCATTTATACGACAACCGGTCTCCTGGTTGAGCATCACAGGCTTAACGATACCGCCGGTGAACTGCTTATTGACACCGGGAAATTGAATAACGGATTATATTTACTTGTTTTGAAGTCAGCAGGTCATCGAGTGTTTGCAGGTAAATTGCTGGTGCAAAAATAACAGCTGCAATATCCGTTTCCTGACACATTTCATTGTTGCTCATGCTTTAGACAATTGTTTCTTTACTAAATCTCTAAAATAAAGCCATTAAACAACTCATTTAAACATCAAAACAACATCATTATGAAAAAAATTACCTTCTTGATTGCTTTTTTAATTGCAAGTACTGCTTCGTTTGGCCAGGTAGTATTGAATGAAAACTTTGGTGGAGGCGGCATGCCACCCACGGGTTGGACTATCAGTGCATTTCCGGCCAACTGGTCGGTTCAGGCTACATCAAACGCCGGTGGTGTGGCACCTGAGGCGCGCTTTAGCTGGACACCCCAATTCAGTGGAAGCTCCCACCTTATTTCGCCATCACTGGACCTTTCCGGGAATGATTCAGGTGTGTTGCTTGTCTCTTTCAGGCACATGGTTGATCATTATGGCGGGGCTTACACATTGGGTATGGCTGCCAGGACCAATGGCGGTGCCTGGACAACGGTATGGCAAATTGTTAATCCAACAGGAAACGTTCCGGCACAGGAAGTGAGCGTTGAGCTTGACGGAGACATGGTAACCAGCGATGATCTTCAATTATCGTTCTTCTTCTCCGGCAACAGTTTTAATATAAATTTCTGGTACATCGATGATGTATTGGCTATGATACCGCAGGAATTTGACCTTGCGGTGAACAGCATTGATGTGGCTGACCTGATTGCCGGTCCTACTGTTGTGGAAGGAACAGTGGTAAACCTGGGAACCGATGTCATTGAATCGTTTGATCTCCACTGGCAGCTTGATGAAGGTGAAGTATATACTACCTCATTCAGCGGATTAAGCATAGAACTTGGTGAGCAATTTCATTTTGAAGCGGATGACTTGATAGATGTGGATTCCGGTACTTATGAACTGCATGTATCCATTTCAAATGTCAACGGTGAATCAGAAGACAATAATCCCGACAATGATCATTTGTCGAAAACCATTTCAGTAGCTTATGACTCGGTCCCCCGCCGTCCTTTGTTTGAAATGTTTACCAGCTCTACCTGTCCGCCTTGTGCTACATTCAACAACAATTTTTTCAACAATTTTACATACAATAACGCCGATGATATCACCCTGATCAAATACCAGATGAACTGGCCCGGAGCTGGTGACCCCTATTATACAGCCGAAGGCGGTGTCCGTAGAACATATTATGGTGTGTCGGGTGTGCCCAATTTGTTCCTGGAAGGTAATCAGGTGGCCACAAACGCAGGTGTGGTAACAGCTGCCCTCCAGCAGGCTTTGCAGGTTCCTTCCTTTATGGCAATCGAAGGGTCATATGATATTGACGGCGACATGATCAGCATTAGTGGCTCGGTGATGCCATTTGCCACCTTCCCCCAATCCCGCCTCCATGTGGTTATCATTGAGTCTGTAACGTATGGCAATACCGGAACCAATGGTGAAACGGAATTCCACCATGTAATGCACAAAATGATGCCCAATGCGCAGGGAACCGTTGTTACCTTATCAGCACTTGAAGAATATTCATTCTCCTTCTCTCATGATATGTCAACCACCAATGTGGAGGAAATGGAAGAGCTGATGGTTGTGGTATTTGTTCAAAATCACGGTACAAAAGAAATTTACCAAAGTGCTTACCTGACCAGCGGTAAGTTTGTAAGTTTCAATATAGGTAATGGTGAGACAGATGTAGAGCCCGATATTACCATTGAAGCCATCTATGATGAACCGGTAACTTTCCTGGATGGTACGGAAATCACAAGTGACAATGCCCACGAACTGTTTGTGTTTGAAACTGAATCCGGAGATGCAGTACCTTTCAGTGCATTTGTTACAGAGGACAATAAAATCATCGGGATACAGCCTGACAATATGCTGGATTTCCTGACAACCTATGTGATCCATATTGAAGATGTACTGGGTGCAGATACCGACAAGACCATCGGCGGTGGTTCGGTATCGTTTACCACCAGGGATACCTACGGCACTCCTGTTATTACTTTTGATGTGGAGGATGGTGCCATTGAAATTCCTTTGGATCACACATTCGTCATCACTTCCAATCAGCCTGTCTGGCATGCGGATGGATCAGATATTACCCCTGAAACCCTGCCAGGCCTGATTCATTTTCACACACAGGCCGGTGGCGAATCAGTTCCCTTTGATGCTGTGATCAATGAGGAGTACACCGAAATTCATGTTATGCCACTGGAAATGCTCGTGCACAATACTTCCTATGTGCTGGAACTTCAGCCGGTGATGGGGATCGACGGTCAGGTTACAGACCCTGAATCGATCCATTTTACAACCGAGGACCAAACATCTGTTGTTTCACCTGATCTTTCGGAGCTTAGTGTTTATCCGAACCCTGCATCTTCAGTTTTGTTTGTTGAAATACCCTCTGTTGAAGGTACAGCAGTACTCAGGGTAATC
>SKTQ01000012.1 GCA_007122505.1 Bacteroidales bacterium
ATAGGTTATGACATGATCGCCGGCACCTGCAGTTGCCGGGTTAAACATACCACCCGCCACGCCTGCCCCTGCATATGTACCGCCGGCCGGTTGTGCCCCGGCCAGCGTGAATTCCGGATCGTTCTCGCATGCTGACATGTCGGGTGGACAAGTAACCACCGGATTCGGATTCACAGTGATATAAAACGAGCAGGAAGCAGAACAGCCTGTTTGCGGATCGGTTACAGTATAGATGATTTTCCAAACGCCTGGTCCTGCTATTCCTGGATTAAAGATGCTGCCTCCCCCGAAATTGCCACCCTGCGGACTCACCAGTGTCATCATATCTATGGGATTATCTGTTGTACACATGGAGAAATCAGGTGGACATTCAATTGAAATTACGGTTACCGTAAACCCACCTGAGGTAGTATTGTCATTAACGTCTGTCACTTCGTATGTCACCTCGGTTGTTCCGACAGGGAAAAAATCTCCCGATTGGTGGCTGCTGGTCACGCTTTCCAATTCACAGTTGTCGCTAACGTTTGGAGGGTCCCATTCCACATGCGCTCCTTCCATGCCCGGCTCAGCTACGGTGCAAATGTCAGGCATTTCTTCTATCACCGGGGGTTCTACATCTATCACAGTAATGATATAAGAACAAGAATTCGTTTGCTGATGAACATTCACTGCGGTCCAGGTCACCTGTGTGTCTCCAACCGGAAAAATTTCAGGGGCGTCATTAAATATCGCAACGATACCATCAGGATCCTCTGTATAGGGTAATTCCAGTTCAATTTCGGTGGCATGGCAAAAACCCGGATCATTTTCAACAGTCATATTTTCCGGACAAGTAATGATTGGGTAATCCTCGTCGGTTGCAGTAAGCATCACCTCAAAAAACATCTCGTCAGTGCCACTAACATAAAAATCCAATAAATAATCCACATAACCCGGTTTTTGGAATAAAGCGGTATGTGATCCTACGGGTAAATAAGCGATTGCAATACCATCGCTGTCTGTCATCAATTCATCCAATCCTTCAATCAGTATCATTACACCAGGAAGTATTGTTCCGTCATAAGCATATACGAAAAAAGTGACAGGAAAATATTCAGGTGCTTCAGGTGGCCCCCACAGTTCAAAAGCCATATCATAAGGCAGTTGTGCACGATTAAGCCCTTTTTCCCCTGAATAAGAAATATTGGTAAAGGCCGGCACATTTTGGCCACTTTCCCTTTTGGCCGGTGTTGTCCGCTGCCATGCCTGACCGTCGCCGTGCAGCGAATTGAGCCATATAAAGCCGGTACCTGAACCGCTGGTCGCGTCAATCTGGGCTGAAACCCATGCATGAGTATTATTTACAGGAGTATCCAGTATAGCTGTGAATTTGTAAAGCTGATATTGGCCACCCCATACTGGTCCAACATGTGTCACATTTGTCCAAATATACTGCGAGGAGAATGGATTTGCCCAATCCGGTTCCTGGACAACAGGCACAGGGAGGCCGGTTGGAACACTCTCACCCGGATCATTCCAGGTGCCGCCATCTTCTGCAATGGGGATCACATCACTTTCGGGACTAAAGATGGCATAATAACATTCATCAGCGTAATCTCCGTCAATCGTAAAAACGGTAGAAATGATATCTCCTGCATTGGCAAAGAATGTATGTACAACGGGTCCGAAACCAGTAGGCAATGTTATATTGTCCAAAACTACAATGCCATTTAAAAATACCGATACCGTGTGGAAATGATCACCGCTTATGGGCCAGTCACCGGCCCACCCATCCCCAAATGCATCAAGTAATGCGATGGAATGGATACCCGTAACCGGGGCCTGTAAATCCGGCGTAAAGTGGATTTGATAGTCATAAAACCGTATAAAAAACGGCTCAGAGCTCCAGGGTGTCTGTTCCTGCCAGGCGAGCCCCGGAATAAATTTGAGGGCCAGACCATAAAATATGAATTCATGAATCTCCAGGACATCAGGAGTTAACTGGAAGAAATTGTCCGCTACTTCCACATCAAATGGATAGCTCGAGTCAAAAATGCTTGCGGCTGCATGGCCGCCATCATGGTATCCCTGGTCGTAGAGTAAATCCTGGGTTTGTCCTGGTAATTGACCTATGCAGCACAGGACCATTACCCCCAAAAATATTCTTCGCCAAAGATAAACATGTACAAAAGAGTAAGCTTCTTTTTTCATGACATCTGTTTTTTATGTTAAATGAAATACCCATTAATCAAACGAATATTTAATTTTTTATGTTGAAAACACGTTTGTTTTACCATTTGCATTCATTGTTGATTGTTCAATAAAATAACCGGCTATCAAAAGGAAAACAGAATAAGTCGTAGAAGTATGTAACAAGCAGAAATAGCCTCTATGGGCTAAAAACTTTGGCTCACACACAATGCCGGTCAAAAGAATAGTTAAATGAAGGGCATCGCATAAGAAAGTGCCGTATGTCTAAAAAAGCGTTATTATGCAAGACAAATAACACCGAAATTTATGCAAAAAAAACATAAAATACAACACTATGTGCAAATTTAGAAACAGTTTAAATAATTATTTAATTACACCACTGTCCGGCAAAATTGTATTACGGCTTAACTGGACTTCTGGACATACCCTATAATGCATACTACCAGGATTTTGTCCCTATCAGGGCAGCCCCGTTAGGGGCAAAATCTTGGTAGAATCAAAAACAACCCCCAAATCTTTTAAGTCCCGTAGGGATGATATAAATCAAGCGTTTCAGAGCCATTATGTGTTTTTCCCGGACAGCAGTGATTTAATTATTAAAACTGACCGTTAAAAAAATAATGTATATTTAGAAGTGGCCGTTTGATTAAAATATGATCATTTTCATGAAAGAAAAAGTGCTTCACAAACTGAATATCCTGGCCGATGCCGCCAAATACGACGTTTCCTGCTCTTCCAGCGGCAGCAATCGATCGGCAAAAGGCGGCGTGGGAAATGCCAAAAGCGCCGGGATATGCCACTCTTTTACTGAAGACGGCCGCTGTATCTCTTTGCTCAAGATTCTCTATACTAACCATTGTATCTACGATTGCGCCTACTGCGTCAATCGCCGCACCAACGATAAAGCCCGCGCCACATTCACCCCTGATGAGCTGGCAGAACTAACCATCAATTTTTACCGGCGAAACTATATTGAGGGCTTGTTTCTCAGCTCCGGTGTTATCCGAAACCCCGATTATACCATGGAACAACTCAATTCTGTGGTCCGGAAACTGAGAAACGAATACCGGTTCAATGGATATATCCATATGAAAGCCATTCCCGGCGCCGATCCGCTCCTGGTGCACGAAGCCGGCCTGCTCGCCGACCGGCTGAGCGTTAATATTGAAATTCCGACCGAACAGCAATTAAAAATTCTGGCACCGGAAAAAGACCACCACAGCGTGTTTTCACCGATGGACCTAATACACCGGGAAATGAACAGCAGCAGGGAAGAACGAAAAAAGTTCCGGAATGCACCCCGGTTCACACCCGCCGGACAAAGCACACAACTGATCATCGGCGCATCTCCTGAGACAGATTTCACCATTCTGAAACTGGCCTCCGGACTCTACAAC
>SKTQ01000136.1 GCA_007122505.1 Bacteroidales bacterium
AACCTGAACAGCTTGACAAAGATATTTAAAGGAGATATTGATGGGAAACAGGGTATTACATTTTTGGTGCCGGAGAATAGCAGGCAATTACTGGTTATTGCAGCAGACACTGTTAACCTAACCACTTTTGACTTTGTGTTACAGAATCCTGCAGGTCAAATCTTTGACCAGTATAATGCCAATTTTTATGATATTGATGAAGACTATAAGCAAACCAAAATGGTACTGCTCCAACCCATGCAGGGTGATTGGCTCTTTGTAACAGATTATGAGGGCGACATAGCGCTTTTTATTACAGATACCGACCAGGAACCGGTAACACTTGTTTCGCAACCTCTGGAAAGAAAGACCAGGTCGAATAATATTTCGCTCAGCCTAACGGATTATTCCGATACGCTACAGGTGAAGGTTTTTTACAATGATAATAACAGGCGTTTTAACGGAACCTTGATTCAGGAATTTACCGTAATTAACAACGGAGCGCTCGATTTTGAATGGCAAAACCAGCATGTGCCCAATGGTGAGTATTTCATTTATGTCAGTATTTACGATGGATATAATGCACCTGTATTACAATACGCACCTGGCTCAATAATGGTGCAAAATGATCCTGCGATTGAATCGCCGCAAAATTTCACTGTAGTTCAGCAAGATACTGTATTTGTTGCCAGTTGGGATGGTCCTGTTCTGGAAAATATCATCGCAACCTCGGTTTACTATCGCGACATTTCCACCGGCCGCATCAATAGTGAAACTGCCTTTGGTGAAAATACGCTTATGATCAACGATTTGAAACCCGGGCAGGAGTATCAGCTATGGGCATGCTTCATCAATGAAAACCATACCTTTAGCGAGCCAAGCAATAAAGTAAACCGCATTTTTACAAGCAGCACCAGAAATAACCCGCCCTATTTCACCCTTGACCCTGACAGTATGTTTGTGTTTGTTGAAGGAAGCCAGTCGCAATACACCATCACGGCCAATGATGCTGACGGGGATCTTTTGACTTTTGATATTCCCAATGATACCCTTGGGATTGTTTTAAGCGGCAATCAATTGATCTGGACCCCAACAGCAGAACAGATTGGAGTTTATGATCTGATGATTACCGTTAACGATGGCGCTGACACCGATACCACCTACCAGCAACTTGCAGTTTTCACACAGCACCAGGTAAGCGTTGACCTTTCTTTCAGCTCGGTAAACCTTTACGAGAATGACAATATGTTTGTTAGAATCAGAAACTACTTCTGTAAGGATTATTACCAGCAGGTAACATTAAGAAACACCCGCACCCAGGAACTGGTAAGTGTTGAAACCCGTCGGGTTAACGACTTTGAGTACATAGGCCAGTTTAGTTTGTCGTTCATTAACCGGAGCGAAATATCAGTGGCAAACGGAGATACCATCGAGGCAAAATATTCTTACCTGAACGAGCATTATTACGCCTATGCTTATTACGACAGCCTGCCGCAGCCTTCAGACATCACACCGCCGGGAATAATCAGCGACCTCACTGTTGAACGGCTGGAGAATAACCGGGTGAAACTGATATGGACCGCCACAGGTGACGACGGTGATATGGGAAGGGCCTACCGCTACGATATCCGCTATGCCTACGAACCCATAGAATCGGAAGGAGTTTACTTTACCGCTTACCGGTTGCAAAATTTCCCATATCCTTCGCTAGCAGGTGAGCAGGATTCGTTGGAGATAAACCTTATGGATCTTCAGTTCATTGATCAGCACGACCGGGTTTGGTTTTCCATTAAGGCCGAAGACGCAGCTCAGAACCGCAGCGCGCTCGGAAACAGTGCTGATGTGCTGGCACTGCTGCAACCAGCAAATGTAACCGCATCGGTGCAGGATGTTTACAACATACATCTCACCTGGCAGGGACCTCAGTCCGGCGATAAGAGCAGCAATGCTTTTGAGAGCTATACCATTTTCAGGCAGTATAATGAAGGCTCCTACTCGCAGATTGCCGGTAATGTTAATGCTCTGAGCTATACCGACGACCTGAAAGTGCTTCCGGACGGAGTCTACCGCTATGGCATACAGTCGGTTTACGAAAATGGCGAAAGCGAAATCACCTACAGCGAGCCGGTCAGTTTGCACCGTTTTATGAATGTGAACATCCTGTGTAACCTCCACGGACAGCAAAACCACGCAGGCATCCAGTTTAAAATGACTGCCAACGACGATATTTACGGGCAGGAGTTTATCCGCACAACCAATGCCTCCGGACTGATTATGCTGGCCAATGTGTTCAAGAGCGATTACACGGTTGAAATATCCAAAGGCGGCTATGTCACCCATGAGGAAGTTATATCCGTAACAAACAGTCAGTTTGGCTTCATTTTCACTCTGTACTGCGAGCCTCTGACCCCGGCTGACCTATCTGTGGAATATATTACTTTCTCCACAGCCATGATTGACTGGACGGTTTTCAGTATAGAATCTCATTGGGATATTCTTTACGGCTTCATAGGTTTTGACCCTGCTTCTGAAGGCATTCTAATTAAAAACATCACAGGTAAGCCATACCTGCTCAGTGGATTGAGCCATGATACCGCTTATGATGTTTATTTGCGTGCTGTATGTGGAGAGAACGTCAGCGAGTGGTCAGCACCAATCAGCTTTACAACACCAAAGCTTGACATTCCGAATGATCTGCCCTTATCTGGTGTCATTTCCGACGGCGAAACCGAATGCATCGACGCCATTCAAACGATCATCGTATCCGGCTTTACCGTTGAAGCAGGCGGCAGTGTCACTCTGATAGCCGGTGAAAGCATTCAGCTTCTGCCAGGCACAACAGTGGAGTACGGCGGCTACCTCCTGGCACGCATTGCAGCCAATCATGATGACTTTTGCGGTAGCCCAAGAGCAATGGAAACTGCTGAAGAACCTGTAATAGGCAAAGAAGATGTCGTTTCGGCCGGTTTCCCTTACGAAGTCCGCGAAAACGGCTTCTTCAAAATCTACCCAAACCCAACGGACGGCACGTTTACTCTTGAGCTGACCACTGCGGAGCCCTGGCAAAGTATCAGCGTTGAAATCCATTCCATGCTTGGCAATCGTTTATTCAGTAAAGAGTTGCCGGCACAAAGGATGCACACGCTTAGCCTGGAAGGGTATCAGTCGGGTTTGTACATAATTCGCGTTATGAAAGGCGACAAGGTGGGAGTGGAGCGATTGATAAAGCGGTAATTCCGGCTGTTCGGTAAATCTTTTTAAACAGGCAAAAGTGAGTCGGCATACCGGCTCACTTTTGCGTGCTAGCAAATATGCACGATTTTCGGCAAACAGTGATGTGCGGGGAAATGGCAAATAGTGATGCATGATTTCACCCTCCATTTTCTCTGATGTTCTGGATACGAAGCGCTATAAAAAAAAAGACCCGCCGCTGACAACGGCAGGTCTAAAACCAACATGAGAAAAATGAAGCGCACTGCGTGTTTTATGGAAACAATATCTTAGGCTTACTTTTTTACTGCGTTAAAATCTATTCTCAGCTCAGCGGGAATTTCTTCTTCTACTTCCGGCTTGATTAAGTCAGTCAGGTCAAATACCCTGTAAAT
>SKTQ01000147.1 GCA_007122505.1 Bacteroidales bacterium
CCCTTAGAAGGCCTTTTGGCAACAGTAGTCCAGCACATCAATGCATCCGGTGCTGTTGTTGTAGCCATAGATTTTCCTACCGGACTGTTTTGTGAAGACAACCGGGACAACCCTGAAAAGAATATCGTTCGGGCAGATTACACCCTTAGCTTTCAGTTCCCGAAGCTGGCTTTCATGTTTGCATCCAATGAAAAATATCTGGGTTCATGGTATTTGATTGATATTGGCCTTCATCCGGAAGGTATCCGGCAGGCTGAAACAAAATACCATTTTTTACAGGCTTCTGATGTTCGCGCACTTTACCGCCACAGGAAAAAGTTCTCCCATAAAGGTCATTTCGGACATGCCTACCTGATGGCAGGCAGTTACGGCAAAATTGGAGCAGCGATACTTACGGCAAGGGCTGTGATGCGCAGTGGTGCCGGCTTACTCACTGTGCAGTTGCCACAATGTGGTTACACTGCTTTGCAAACAGCTGTTCCTGAAGCCATGTGCATCCCCGATGAACACCCCCATTTCATTTCGGAAGTGGCTGATGTGGAAGGTTTTAATGTAGTTGGTGTTGGTCCGGGATTGGGTACACATGAGCAGACAGCCCGTGGGTTGAAACTGCTGATACAGAGCACTACTGTTCCTATGGTGCTTGATGCGGATGCCCTGAACATCCTGGCTGAAAACCTTACCTGGTGCGGTTTTTTGCCCAAAGGCTCAGTCTTTACTCCCCACCCCGGTGAGTTTGACCGTTTGGCGGGCAAAACAACCGATGATCATGACCGTTTGGAGAAAGCCCTTGAGCTGGCCCACCGTTTCCAGGTGCATATTGTTTTGAAGGGAGCGCACACAGTTATCGTGTCACCGGATGGCAGATGTTTCTTTAACTCTACCGGAAACCCCGGAATGGCAACCGGAGGCACCGGAGATGTACTTACAGGTATGATCCTCGGGTGGATGGCACAGAATTATTCACCGCTGCACAGCTGTATCCTCGGTGTTTATCTCCACGGCAGGGCAGGGGACCTCGCCGCCAACCGCAAAGGATATGAGGGCCTTACAGCCGGAGATATCATTGAACAGATACCCAAGGCCATCAAAACCACCATGCGATAAGCTTTGGGAAATATAAACTGTAAGGCCGCATAGGTTACAAACACAGAGAAATTCTTAGCGTTCTTTGCGACTTGGCGGTGAAAAAAATCTCAAAATCATCCTTATCGCTTTTCCTTTATTACAAGCTTTATTATTCTGCGGATTATCAGAATAATGAAATAACAAAAATGATTATATCTGAAATAAAGGCAGGTGCCTGTCTTTGCAACAGGAAGGTCTTCGGGTACTGATGCAATATCTGTGAAGTATTTTTATTTGTTTTTAAGTTGTTGAAAACCAAAGCTCCTGGGCCTTGTAAACAAATTAACAATTTATACGTTTACTCATAGACAGAATGATAATCACGACTGTTAATTTTTTGAATATGGAAAAAACATTGGAAAAAAAGAAGATCAACAATACTGCCAATGAGCAGTTTACCCCCAAATATTCAGTGGATACGGTTGATGCTGAAACCTTTAAAAAGTGGTATCAGTTAATGGTATTGGGAAGAAAGCTGGATGATAAAGCGCCCAACTACCTCAAACAGGCACTGGGCTGGTCATACCATGCACCTTATGCTGGCCACGATGGGATTCAGCTTGCCATAGGGCAGGTTTTTAATCGTGAAACCGACCATCTTTTTCCCTACTACAGGGATATGCTCACAGCGCTCTCAGCCGGGATCACGGCAGAAGAGATTTTGCTCAACGGTTTGTCAAAAGGAACGGATATTGCCAGCGGCGGCAGGCACATGTCAAACCACTTTGCCAAGCCCGAATGGAACATCCATAATGTATCATCAGCTACCGGTAACCATACGCTGCATGCTGTTGGTGTGGCCCGTGCCATGAAACGCTACGGCCATAAAGGCGTTTCTATCAGCTCCCAGGGCGAATCTTCCGTTTCGGAGGGCTATGTGTATGAGGCTATCAATGGGGCAAGCAACGAGAAACTTCCGGTTATTTTTGTTTTTCAGGATAACGGTTACGGGATATCGGTTCCAAAAAAGGACCAGACGGCCAACCGAAAGGCTGCAGACAACTTCCGTGGCTTTAAAAACCTTCGGATCATTCATTGCGACGGCAAGGATGTATTAAGCTCCATGAATGCTATGCACGAAGCCCGGCAGCATGCGTTGGAGAAAAGCGAACCGGTGATTGTACATGCCAGCGTGGTGCGCATCGGCGCCCACTCTAACAGCGACCGCCATGATCTTTACAGGGATGACCGCGAATTGCACTGTGTGAAAGCCCATGATCCACTTCTGAAAATTCAGAAACTCCTTGTCAACAATAAGATATACACAAAGGAGGAAATGGATGTGCTGGATAAAGAGATCAACAAAGTGATTGCAGAAGCACACAAAAAAGTGATGAAAGCACCTGATCCGGACCCGGCAAGCATTTATGATTTTGTCATTCCGGAACCTTATCCCGCATCAAAGTATCCGCAAGGCATCCACGATCAAAAAGGAGAAAAAATCAAGCTGATCACTGCCCTGAATGAAACCCTGAAAGCGGAGTTCAGAAAAAATCCAGATACATTTATCTGGGGGCAGGATGTGGCATATAAGGAAAAGGGCGGAATTTTCAATGTTACAAAGGGCATGCAGCAGGAGTTTGGTATCGAAAGGGTCTTTAATGCGCCCATCGCTGAGGACTTTATTGTTGGTACAGCTAATGGTATGAGTCGTTTTGATAAGAAAATCCGGATTGTAATCGAAGGTGCCGAGTTTGCCGACTATTTCTGGCCGGCCATGGAACAATACGTCGAGATGACACACGACTACTGGAGAAGCAACGGTCAATTTGTTCCCAATGTGACCATCAGGCTGGCTTCCGGCGGATATATCGGCGGCGGTTTGTACCACTCCCAAACCACGGAAGCTGCGTTGGCTACCTTCCCTGGTATCCGCGTGGTTTATCCTTCGTTTGCAGATGATGCGGCAGGCCTGCTGCGTTCCTCCATGCGTTCGGAAGGCCCCACACTCTTTTTAGAGCCCAAAGCCATGTACAATGCAAAAGTTGCTGAAACAGTGGTTCCGGATGATTTCGAGGTTCCCTTCGGCAAAGCACGTGTGCGCCGCAATGGTAGCGACCTTTCCATTATTACCTACGGAAATACCACACACCTGAGTATCCAGGCCGCTGAGGAAATAGCCAAAGAAACAGGTAGGGAAATTGAAGTGGTGGATATCAGATCTCTGATTCCGCTGGATACCCAAAGCATCATCAATTCAGTTAAGAAAACAAGCAGAGCCCTCGTTGTACATGAGGATAAAGTATTCGCAGGTTTCGGCGGAGAGCTTGTCGCACAAATTAACGAGCAAGCATTCGAATACCTGGATGCACCGGTGAAACGTGTCGGGTCCACATTTACCCCCGTGGGCTTCCATAAAAATCTGGAAGCTGTTATTCTTCCTGATGTGAAAAGAATCAAGGATGCCGCAATGGCTTTGCTGAACTTCTAAACATAATACTGA
>SKTQ01000132.1 GCA_007122505.1 Bacteroidales bacterium
ATGTTGTTTACGGTCTGGCTGTAGTGGCCCCGGATGTAACCCTTCGCATGAAGGAGGGCGCACGCATACACATGCACAACAATGCCAGCCTGGTATTCCTTGCCCGGTCAAGCCTGAAAATTGAAGGCAGCCCGGATGAACCGGTAACCATACAGGGCGACCGCCTGGAACCCTTTTATCAGAACCAGCCCGGCCAGTGGGGAAGGATCTGGCTTACTGCCACCAGTAAAGACCATGTTGTGGAACATGCAATCATAAAAAACGGTAGTGTAGGTTTGCATGTGGACACTCTCGGACATCCCACCAATCCTACTTTGCAGATCAGAAACACCATCATCAAAAACAAAAGTATTGCCGGCTTGTTTGCACAGGGCAGCCACGTAACTGCTGAAAATCTTGCCGTTGCCAATTGTGGTCAGTATGCCCTGCTGCTTGCCCTCGGCGGCCATTATGATTTCAGGCATACCACGGTTGCCAATTACTACAGGACAGACATCAGACATACACCATCACTGCTGCTGAATAATTATTATTTTGATGAAAATGGCCAGGTACAGATCAGACCCTTTGAGCATCTGTTTTTCGGTAATACCATTATTTATGGGAGTAACCAGGAAGAAATCGTTTTTGATGTGTTTGAAGGTACGGAAACTGAATTTACTTTTGATCACTGTCTGATACGCACCCGTCTCGACACCTCAGGTCCATCCTATATCAATACGCTGGTGAACAATGACCCGCTGTTTTATGACAACCAGATGCATGATTTTCGTCTCACGGAAGAATCACCGGCCATAGGGGCGGGGAACCCGGATATTGCCCTTGACATTCCTTATGACCTCGCAGGGCGCAACCGCACAGAACGTACCGATATCGGTGCTTTGCAGTTTTATCCCATTGAAGAAGAAGAATAGTTGACGAAGGTTTCCCGGATTTTTAAGTCAGCAGCTCTTTCATTCGCTGTCCGATTTCAGCGGGAGACTCTGCCACGGTGATGCCACATTCTTTAAGGATGACTTTTTTGGCATCGGCGGTATCGTCCTTGCCACCGATGATGGCACCGGCATGGCCCATTGTACGCCCTTTGGGGGCTGTGGCGCCGGCAATGAAACTGACCACCGGCTTTGTTCCGTAATCGCGAATGTAATAAGCTGCCTCAGCTTCCATCCCACCACCAATTTCCCCAATCATGATGATCCCCTCTGTTTCGGGGTCATTCATCAGTAGCTCCACCGCTTCTTTCATAGTGGTGCCGGGGATGGGGTCACCGCCGATCCCGATACATGTACTCTGGCCCATTCCTGTCTTTGTAACCTGGTCAACAGCTTCATAGGTAAGTGTTCCTGAGCGCGACACAATACCGATACGCCCTTTGTTGTGAATGAAACCGGGCATGATTCCTACCTTAGCCTCGCCCGGAGTGATTACACCCGGACAGTTCGGCCCAATGAGCCGCGCCGGTTTGTTCTTCAGGTATTCTTTCACCATGAGCATATCCTGAACCGGAATGCCCTCCGTGATACAAACAATGACCTCTATGCCGGCCTCTGCTGCTTCCATGATGGCATCAGCAGCAAACGGGGGAGGCACAAAAATGACACTGACGTCGGCACCTGCCTGTTGCACGGCTTCCTGCACACTATTAAAAACAGGCCTGTCAAGATGCGTCTGCCCTCCCTTTCCAGGAGTAACACCGCCCACCACATTGGTGCCGTATTCTATCATTTGCGTGGCATGAAAAGTCCCTTCAGAACCTGTAAAACCCTGCACAATTACCTTAGAATCTTTGTTAACCAGTACACTCATCGGTTTCGTTTTAAAAAATCATCCCAAAAATACATTTTTCTTTCCAAATGGCATGTGAAATTAAGTTGTTTAAAAAATGCACTACATCATTGATAAAAAAACATCCGCTATTGCTTATATTTGTTTTTAGAAATCACTAATACAATTGTCATGAAAGCTTATCAGACAGATGACACCATTTGTGCACCCGCAACGGCACCCGGACAAGCAGCCATTGCCATTTTGCGTTTGTCGGGACCAGAAGCTTTTTCCATCGCGGAAAAATTCTTTATCCCTCGTAATAAAAACCTTCGGATAACAGATTTGTCTTCGCACCGGATGGTTCTTGGCCAGATCATGGATGGTGATCAGGCCGTGGATGAGGTTTTGTTTACCAGGTTTGTTGCACCAAACAGCTATACCGCCGAAAATATGGTGGAAATATCCTGCCATGGGTCGCCTTACATCCAGCAAAAAATCATTCAGCTGATGCTGGACAATGGAGCCAGGTTAGCGAATCCCGGTGAATTTACCCTGCGGGCCTTTTTGAATGGACGAATGGACCTTTCTCAAGCCGAAGCGGTTGCTGACCTGATCGCTTCCAACTCCGAAGCTTCGCGGCTGATGGCGTTCAATCAGCTTAGGGGGCATTTTTCCGACAGTATAAAAGAACTGCGTCAGAAGCTCCTTGAATTTGCTTCTTTGATTGAGCTGGAGCTTGACTTTAGTGAAGAAGACGTAGAGTTCGCAGACAGAATGCAGCTGCGTGATTTATTGCAAGTGATCGATAAGGAAGTGAAGGTTTTGCGTGAATCCTTTGCGACGGGAAATGCCCTCAAACATGGCATTCCGGTGGCCATCATCGGAAAACCCAACGTAGGCAAATCCACCCTGCTCAATGCACTCTTGAATGAAGAACGTGCCATTGTTAGCGAAATCCCGGGCACTACCCGCGATACCATTGAAGATACCATCACCATTAACGGCATTGCTTTTCGTTTTATTGATACCGCCGGACTTCGTGAAAGCGAGGACTTTATTGAAAGTGTGGGTATTGAACGTACCCACGAAAAGATCCGCCAGGCAGCCATCATTCTTTACCTGTTCGACGTCAGTTCCACCGGTCTTGAAGAGATCGCACAAACCATTCTTGAGTTCAAGGAAAAAGTGGGAGATGAAGACAAACATCTCATCCTCATTGCAAATAAGATAGATTTGCTGGAGGAGATCCCTCATCATTTCCGGAACCTTGTGGATCTGGAAACCATTTTTGTTTCGGCCAAGCGGAAAGAAAACATATCCATGATCACCGAAAGTTTGCTAAAAGCTGTGGATACCGATCCTGAGGATAAGCACGCAATTTTGGTTACCAGCAGCCGGCATTACGAGGCCTTAACCCAGGCATCAGAAGCGATTGAAGCCGTTAAAACTGGCATTGCAGAAGGTGTTTCCGGCGATTTGCTGGCGATTGATCTGCGCGGGGCGCTTCATCACCTGGGTAGTATCACGGGTGAGGTGACGTCGGATGAAATTCTGGGGGAGATCTTCGGGCGGTTTTGTATTGGGAAGTAGGGTTTTTCTGCATGTTCTGAAGTTGTTATCATCATTTTCATTACCAAATCATAAATACACCACACAATGAAAAAACTTTATCAGGTTAAAATCCAGTTAGACGGAATATCACCTGCTATCTGGCGCAGACTGCTTATTCCATCGGATTTGCTTTTATCCGATTTGCACAAGGTTATACAGACCACCATGGGTTGGGAAAACGCACA
>SKTQ01000198.1 GCA_007122505.1 Bacteroidales bacterium
TCAGTGGTGGTTAATTCTTCCAAGAATAATAAAATATTATCTGCATGATCCAATTTGCCTTTCAAAATAAAAAAATCAGCTTCGGATGAATCATCAACAATTTGACATGACGATATCAGTACGGAAACAAAAAGCAAAAAGAGTAAACGCTTAATCATCATTTTGGAAAAATATTTTCACCCGGCAAAATTAGTCACAAAAGCACTGTTTTTCAGGCCTTTTAAGAATTTTTAACCTAAAAAAATATAACTATTTCCTGAAGTTCCTTTCGAACAGGGCAAATAAGATAATTACAAATAATGAGGTGAGTGCAGAGTTAAGTATAATGCGCCCTAGTGTTTGTCCAAACTCGTTGAGCCGGAAGATTTCCATAAAAAACAGTACGGTATGATGCAGGAAAACCATTAATACAACGTAAATCACCAGTGATAATCCACCAAAAGCTGCAAAAGAAGGAATTTCTGTTTCATTATCATAAGTCTTTCCCAATACAAGCCGAATTACAGCAGGTCTGCAAAATGCCATAAAAACAGTAGCTGCGGCATGTATGGCAAGCGAGTCAGTAAACATGTCAATGATTAACCCCAAAAAAAAGGCAGAAGCCAGCAATACCCAACCGGGCAAAAATAAAGGAAGGATCAATATGGCCATGACATAAAGCTGCGGGTTAAAATATCCCGACAGCCAAATATTGTTCAGAACAAGGATCTGAGCCAATATGAGAATGGCAGACAGCAGAAAATACCGAATATAAACAACGGGCATATCTTATGGCTTTTTATATATCAGGCAATGCAAACTCTTCCAGGTTTTCCTGCTCTTCTTTGAGCAGATTTTTAACAACATACACGTGTGTCAGGTTATTGAAATCCAAAGCAAGATCAATGATAGCGGTATAATAATTCTCTCCGCGCCTGATTTCCCAATTATTGATTGTACCTATGAAAATATTTTCAGGAAATATGGTTGAAAATCCACTTGTTACTATGGTATCTCCTGTCATAAGTTCCACATGCGGAGGTATATACATCATATGCGTTTTTCGGTAGTCCCTGCCTTCCCATATCAATGATCCTATGTGGTTGTTATGGCTGATCTTTGTGCTGACCATCATGTCACTGTGTAAAAGAGACATCACCACACTGAACCGCTCAGAAACCTGTTTAACAATACCGACTACTCCCGTTGCGGTGATTACACCCATATCGGGTTTGATGCCATGCATCCTGCCTTTGTTCAATGTCAGGTAATTGTTTCGCCGGTTAACTGAGTTATTGATGACACTTGCATGCATATAGCTAAACCGGCGTTGAAACAGGGTGTCTTCTGCAATAAAAACATCCTGATCGGTTATGATATAATTCTCCTTTCTTTGTGAAATTAGTTTTACATTTTCCTCCAGCAAGTGATCGTGAATGGTTCTCAATTGAAAATAAGATCCGATCCGGTTGTAAGTTTGATAAATGCCACTGCTTATTCTGTTGGCAGAATTCAGGAAAAATGTCTGGTGGTAATACTGATTGGATACGGTTAAAAGGATTGCCAGCGTTTCCAGTAAAAGAAACAAGAAGAAAAAATTATACCTGATTATGAATCGTAAAAGATTACGCATTTTTATGTGCCGGTAATAATTAAGAAATCACCACTAAGGCCTGCATTCTTCTGACAATGGAATACATATCAGTATTATTGATCGGTAACGATATTCTCCCTGTTTACTTATTTGATCAGAAACGGGAATTTGTCAAAGTTCTTCAAAGCGATGCCGGTACCCCTGGCCACTGCTCTGAGAGGGTCTTCGGCCACATGTACCCTTAATTTGGTTTTGGCGGCTATGCGTCTGTCCAAACCTCTCAGCAAACCACCACCACCGGCCATATATATACCCGTACGGTAAATATCGGCAGCCAGTTCGGGAGGGGTTAACTCCAGGGCATTCATTACAGCCGCTTCAATTTTGGTGATTGATTTGTCCAGACAATGCGCTACTTCCATATAAGATATTTTGATCTCTTTAGGTATACCTGTCATGATATCTCGCCCATGCACGGCAACATCGGCAGGCGGTTTTTCCAGCTCGGGAAGTGCTGAACCAACCTCAATTTTAATTTTTTCTGCTGTTCGCTCACCGATCAAAATATTGTGCTGCTTGCGCATAAACTCAATAATGTCTGTATTGAAATCATCGCCGGCTATGCGGATCGATTTGTTACAAACGATACCACCCAAGGCGATGACAGCTATTTCGGTGGTACCGCCTCCAATATCGATCACCATGTTTCCAACAGGTTCCAATACGTCAATACCAATGCCAATAGCGGCAGCCATTGGTTCATGTATCAGACGCACATCCTTGGCACCCGCTTGTTCACAACTATCCCTTACAGCCCTCTCTTCTACTTCAGTAATTCCAGAAGGTATACACACAACCATACGTAAAGAAGGCGGAAACAGAGGTTTTTTTGTTTCTGTCATCTTGATCATCGCCCGTATCATAGCCTCTGCTGCCTGGAAGTCAGCAATAACGCCATCTCTTAGCGGTCTTAAGGTCTTGATGTTCTCGTGTGTCTTACCGTGCATCATCATTGCCTGCTTACCAACGGCAAGCAGTTCGCCGGTCATCCTGTTTAAAGCTACAATGGAGGGCTCTTCCACAACGATTTTGTCATTATGTATGATAATAGAATTGGCAGTTCCCAAATCAATGGCTATCTCTTTGGTCAAAAACGAAAATAATCCCATAGTATGAATGAAAGTTATGAAGTTTTTAATGCTTAAAATGTCTGATGCCGGAAAAGTACATAGCCACTCCGGCCTGATTGCAATGATTCACCGAATCTTTATCCCTGACAGATCCACCCGGTTGCACAATGGCAGAAATCCCATGTTTGGCAGCCATTTCCACACAGTCAGGAAAGGGAAAAAATGCATCGGATGCAAGAACTGCATCCTCTGTATCGTGATGAAACGCCCCGGCTTTCATGATCGCCTGCTTTACGGCATCCACCCGCGAACTTTGACCAATGCCTGTACCGATCAGCATTTTGTTCTTAACCAAGGCAATGGCATTGGATTTTAAATGTTTCACAATAATGTTGGCAAACAAAAGATCATCAAGCTGATCTGCAGTTGCTGCATGCTTTGTAACCGCTTGCCACTGCTCCGGCTTTGAAACTGCATCATCTGGCGATTGCACCAACACACCATTCAAAACAGAACGGTATATAACCGACGGCTCGGCATATTGCTTGCTTTGTAGTATAATACGCTTTTCTTTCTGTACAAGCTTTTGAATTGCTTCCGGATGATAATCAGGAGCTATCAGTACTTCAAAAAAGAGATCATGCAGTGAATCAGCGACCCCGCTATCAATGGGCCGGTTTGCCATCAAAATTCCCCCGAAGGCAGACACCGGATCACCGGCAAAAGCTGCCTGCCACGCATCTTCAATGGTCTCCCGCGATGAGACTCCACAAGCATTGGTATGTTTTACTATCACAAATGTAGGATCAGTGAATTCGGAAATCAGGGAAAAAGCAGCGTCTATATCCAACAAATTATTGTATGACAGCGGTTTACCGTTTAACTGATCAAACACCTCCCCCATATTCCCATAGAAATACCCTTTTTGATGCGGATTTTCGCCATAACGCAAAACTTCGGCCTTACGGATGCTTTCCTTAAATACAGTTTGGGGATCATCATTCAAATAGCGAAAAACGAGGGTGTCGTAATGGGAAGATATATCCATGGCTGCTGCTGCCATTTTTTTCCTGTCAGCCGGCGTAGTACATCCTTCATTGCCAAGCAGCGTGTGACACGCATCAGCAAAATAATCGACACCGGGTACAACATACACATGGGCAAAATTTTTGGCTGCTGCACGGATGAGGGATATTCCGCCAATGTCAATTTTCTCAATGATTTCATCATGACCGGCTTCCGACAGAACCGTTTCCTCAAATGGATATAGATCTGTTACAACCATATCAATCGGCTCCAGCCCATATTGTTTAATGTCTGCCAGGTCCTCTTTTAAATCGGGTCTGCAAAGAATGGCACCCATAATTGCGGGATGAAGTGTCTTAACCCGGCCTCCCAAAATAGAAGGATAACCGGTTAGCTCCTCAACTGCGGTAACCGGTAAACCCAAATCGCGGATGAATCTAAATGTGCCACCGGTAGAGATCATTTCTACGCCAAATCCATGTAATAGTTCTACCAGCTCCCTGACAGCATCTTTGTTGTACACAGAAATCAAGGCCCTCAAATGCTTTTTCCGATGCTGTGTTTTCATTGAAAAACGAATTATCTTTGCGGCTTCAAAAATCCCCACGAAGTTACTTTAATTTTTTAAAGAAATGGTTGCTCAAAACAAAGAAAAAGTTTTCTCCGGAAAATGGTTTGTTTCCTATAGTTTGATAGTGATTGGCGCTTTCATCATGGCCGGAGGATATGTGCTGTTTATCAGTCCGTATAAAATTGTGCCCGGTGGTGTTTACGGTATTGGTATCATTTTGTACCATTTGATCGGCATACCCGTTGGGTTAACCGGTCTTGCCCTGAATATTCCCCTGGCAATCATAGGGGTTCGTTTCCTGGGACCGCGTTTCGGTGTAAAAACAGTGGTAGGCTTCTTCCTCGCCTCGGGATTTATTGACGGCATCACATTCCTCTACGGTGCTGAACCGCTGGTAGAAAATGATCCGTTACTTTCCAGTATTTTTGGGGGCGTATTTATCGGCCTGGGACTGGGGCTCATCTTCAAAGCCAGGGCCACCTCAGGAGGCAGCAGCATTATCGCCATGCTGATTACAAAATATACCAGAATTCCCCTGGGCCAGAGCCTGATGATCATTGACGCCCTCATCGTACTGCTTGGACTGCTTTCATTTGGAGACTGGACCATCCCGCTCTATTCACTGATCGTTATTTTTATCACCGGAAAAGTGATTGATATCGTTCTGGAAGGGTTTTCCTACGAAAAAACTTTATTTATTGTAAGCGATAAATATGATCAGATAGCGGCAAAAATTCTGCAGGATATGAACAGAGGCGGCACATATCTTGAAGCCAAGGGGATGTACAAACAAGATCCGAAAAAAGTGATCTTTGTAAACGTTACCCGGCGCGAGATGGCGGTTTTGCAGGATTTCATCAACCAAATTGACCCCAACGCCTTTGTCACAGTAATCGAAGCGTCAGAAATTCTCGGGAAGGGGTTCCGGTCGCTGGGAGAAAAGGTTTCCTGATTACCATAGCCAAAGCGTACATGCTTTGTTCAGAAACAAATGTAATTGGCTCAGGAGCTAAATAAACCAAAATGAAAACAGATTAAAAGATGATCACTATTTTTAATTTGATTTTTTATGGGATTATATCACAATTATTTTTAATTTTGTCATACAATTTGTGATTACATCGCCAATTGTCATCAAGTTGCTGAAACATACATTCCGGTGCAGCTAATGGCCAATATGCAGGAATCAGCTTTAGCGCCGTTAGTAAATAACCGGCAGTACCGGTTACTGCACAGGTAATGTTGGTTTTGGCCGGCAAGTTGAGAAGGAGGTGCGTTACAGGTTGGAGGGATGGCGGGTGGGTCTCAACAGTCTATTTAGCTTATCTATTATGTGTTATTCCATATCATTTCTTGAAAGAAAAGCATCCAAACTTCTTCAACGATATTCTGGTATTTTACCGCCTTCATGGAAGGAAAACCTCAAAACAGAAGGCATTCCGGAAAATCTTTCCCATTACTATTTTGTAAGCGGCTTTATCCATCCGGTGCTTCCGGTGATCAAGCATAGCGGACCGGACATGCTCTTTTGGGGACTTATCCCTCACTGGGCAAAAGACGGGGTGGCAGCGGATAAAATCCGGAAAGGAACGTTGAACGCAGTTGGGGAAACCGTTTCCCAAAAACCGTCTTTCCGGAAAAGTTTTCGATCGAACCGCTGTGTTCTGCCTGTAAGCGGTTTCTTTGAGTGGAGGGCCATACAGGAAGCTAAATATCCCTATTACATTTATCCCGCCCGGGATGAATATTTTTCTTTGGGATGCATATACGATACCAGGACAGACCAAAGCACCGGTGAAATAATAAAATCATTCAGTATTATCACCACCCCTGCCAACCCCCTGATGGCTGAGATCCATAACCGAAAAAAACGGATGCCTTTTATCCTGAAAACAGAACAAATTGCCAGCTGGATTGACCCTGCCAGCCCTAATGATCAAATCCTCTCAATGATTGCGCCTCTGGATGAAAAAGAGATGTGTGCGCACCCGGTATCCAGGGATTTGAATTATGCAAACAAGGAAAGAAATACCCCTGCCGCCATAAAAGAGCATCATTATCCGGAACTGCCATCTCTTTCGACCGGCAATCCGTAGCTTTGGCCCCGGCAAATACCCCTTGCTTTTCTGCCTTTTGAAAGCATGAAACCACCATGTCATAAATATACAAGGGATGAAAGTTTCAGAAAAGTCAAAACAGCTTGTCATCTGTTTACGAATAAATGGTAAATTTGCATGATGATTTATCTTCAAGAGACCTTTCCGGCTTTTTTTATCGCTTTCTCAGATAAGGCATGCCGGAAATCTGTTTTCTTAACTTAACAAAACCCAATACTTTTCAAATTTTTCACAAATGAAGAAAAAAGACACACTTAGGCTATTGTTGATTGTTTTTGTTTTGATGTTTTCGGTCTTTCCGGTTTCAGCGCAGCTTTTCGAGACAGATGTTACCGATTTAAGGGCTCCGGATACAAAACTAGAACAGGTACCGGATGATCCATTCAATGACCCAAAAAATGTAGAACGCTTTCTTGAGCAGTTTCAGCGCGCCGGCGGCCGTATTGTCGGCGGGGAAGATGTTGACATCAAAGACTACCCCTGGCAGGTATCTATGCAATTGCAACCCCAGTTTGGAGGCAGCCACTTTTGCGGAGGCACGATCGTGGATGAGGAATGGGTAATTACGGCAGCCCACTGTTTAGTCTTTGAACAAAATGGCAACGATTTCTATCTTACACCCGGTCATGTGCGTGTCCGTGCAGGATTTACCCTTATGAACAATACTTCACAGGGCCAGTATTATAATGTGGAAGAGCTTATTCTGCATCCAAGTTACAGTACAAGCTCTCACCGCTTCGATATCGCATTGGTTCGTTTGGCAGAGCTTATTGACCTTGAGGACTCCAATATGGCCAAGGTAGATATTGTGGGTGAGGATGATGTGAATGCAGGTATGACCGAGCCGGGACAAATGGTCAAAGTTTCCGGTTGGGGAGCAATCTCATTTGGTGGTCCTGCTGCCAACCATTTGCAGGCCATCGAGGTACCGATCCGCGCTGTTTCCCAAACCAGCTACCCGCCATCCTGGATAACAGAAGACATGATCCTTGCCGGTGCTGCCGGTAAAGACGCTTGCCAGGGTGACAGCGGCGGCCCTATGGTTGCACAGGACGGACAGGGCTGGTATAAACTGGCCGGTGTTGTAAGTTGGGGTGTGGATTGCGGCTTGGCCCAATACCCCGGTGTATATGCACGAGTGAGCTATTTCGAAGACTGGATCAGGTCATACATGGATACACCCGACCCGAACCAATTCCAGGAAGTGATTTATGAAACTTTCGGTGGCGGAGATATTCCGGATGGATGGTCAAACATCATTATCCAGGGACCTACAGGTTTTCCAGGCTGGGAATGGACTGATACCGGTGCCCAGTTCGGAGGCCAACTGCACTCTACCACCGCAGCAGACGGATATCTCGTCCTGAATTCTATAGCACACGGACAGCCAAACGTGGATGAAGAAGTTGACCTCATAAGTCCATCCATGGACTTGTCCGACGTTACAAACGATATTGTCTTTTCCGTTGAACACAGAGCAAGAACCTTTGGCAATGCCGACATCCGTATTTATATCAGCACCGATAATTTTAACACACAAACAGAATTGTACAGATGGCACAACGCCCCGCCAAACCAGCATAACGGAGATAACCCGGTGGTTTCTGTATTTGACATAACCGATATTGCACAGGGTGAAAGCGATGTCAGGATAAAGTTCAAATGGTTGGGCAAACGCGACTACTGGTGGTTGCTCGACGATTTCAAGGTAGCGGTTGAATTCCCGCCGGTGGAAGTACAGTTTAATGTTACCGACGGTGAAAACCCGCTGGCCAATGTCGAAATTTTTACACCCTACACCGGACAGGAAACAACCACAGACAATAATGGTGTCGCTTTTCTCACCCTCTTTGAAGGGGAATACCTGATTACTGCGAAGAAACCCGGGTACCATGAATACCAGGAACTGATAACCATTACCGAAGATGGTCAGGTAGTTGACATTGAGATGGAATGGATCACCTATCCGGAAATCGTAATCGACAAGGATGAAATTCAAATTTCCGTTCCACAGGGAACTACTCAAAGTACAATGCTCAATATTGGCAACGCAGGAGACGGCTTCCTGCACTATGCCCTCTATGCTTACCCCTCTGCGGGTAAAGCCACTGAAAACAGGGTAACCGATAATAAAGGACTGGATGAGGTCGTGGAAATCCATTATGACAATGGATATGATGCAGGAGTCGGAACAGGCAACCCCACTTCGTTCATGAGCGCAGCCAGGTTCACGGCTGAAGAATTGGCTGAATATTACCTGATCTATCAACTGGCGGCCGTAAAGTACCACATCAACTCAGATCAGTTTGCAACCGTTACTGTAAAGGTTTGGGAAGAAGGTACAGCTTCAAGTCCCGGCTCGGTAATCTATTCAGAAGATGTAACAGCGGAAACCATCGCCGGCGACTGGTCTGTGCATATTTTGAACGAACCTATAGATCTGGAACCCGGACAGGAATACTGGATTGGATACTCCATTCAAACCACAGGCGGGCATCCTGCTTCAGTGGACAGTGGTCCGCTCGTCGATGGCAAAGGGGGTTGGATGTTCTTTAACAATATGTGGCAGCAGCTTACCGACATCAGCCCTAACAGAGATTATAACTGGACAATCAGGGGTATCCTGAACCTTACCTCAGAAGTTGACTGGCTCACTTTTGATCCGCAAAGCGGGCAGGTAGGTGAAGGTGAAAACCATGATGTGAGTTTTATTTTTAACACCGTTGAACTCGATCTGGGTCAGTATCATGCGGAGGTACTGCTGCAGCACAATGCAGGTGAGGATATGTTCATCCCTGTTACCCTGAATGTATTGGCGGCAGAGTTCGATGTTACTTTTTTGGTTAAAGATGAAAATGGTGTGGCGGTAAATGACGCAACCATTACCCTTGCCGGCGATACAAACAGTCCGGGTGATTACGTATTTCATGAGATTCCGGTTGGCCTCCACGAATACCAGGTAGAGAAAACCGGATATTATACTGCCTCAGGTGTGCTTAATGTTGGTTTTGAAGACCTTGTGTTTGAAGTAACGCTGATTTCTGAGGCAAGCGATGCTGTCACACTAAATGTAAGCATTGATGATGAGTTCGGTGATGCGGTGGAAGGAGCATACATGTATATTGAAGGTTTTGGTGGTTATGCTACCAACGAAAACGGGCAAATCACCTTTATTACCCTTCCCGGAACGTACGATTTTTCTGTAACCAAAACCGGCTTTGAACCAAAGACTGACCAGGTAACTGTTTCAACCGACGATGAGCAATTTCTGGATATTACCCTTACCTATCTCCGTTTTGATGTGGTGGTTGAAATTAATCTGGAAGAAGCCGGAAGTGTTACAGGTGGAGGAGAATATTATTACGGACAAACAGCCATTGTCTCTGCAGAAGCCAATACGGGATTTGAATTCCTCGGCTGGATGGAGGGCGCACTGGAGGTATCAGGAGAAGAGGAATATTCTTTCGTTGTTACATCTGACAGAAACCTGCTCGGTATGTTTGCCGTCAAAACATACACCATCATGGCAACCGCCGAAGGTAACGGTGGCATTAACCCATTAGGTGAAGTTGTTGTAAACCACGGCGACGATATGGAGTTTATTATCGTTCCCCTACCGGGTAACCACATTGAAGATGTCCTGGTAAACGGTGAAAGTATGGGGACCATCGAAAGTTACATCTTCGAAAATGTGACCGAAGACGGGCATACCATTCACGCAGTTTTTGCCATAAACATTTATGATGTGAGCATAACAGCTCAAGGTAACGGAACAGTAGATCCAATGGGCGTTATTGATGTTCCCCACGGTGAAAGTGTGATCATTACATCAACACCTGATCCCGATCACCATGTGGCTGATATTCTCGTTAACGGAGAAAGTGTTGGAGGACACAACGAATATATCCTCACCAATGTAACCGGCGATACCGATGTGCATGTGGTCTTTGAATTCTCTGTTGGTATTGATGAATTGGATCAACTCACCGGAATAAATGTTTACCCCAATCCGGCAACCGGCCAGGTAACCATATCAGGGAACACCTCTTTGTCGGAGATCAGGCTCTATAATATGACCGGCCAGTTGATCCGGTCAGTAAGAACCAATGATGTTGAATATACACTGAATATTGGGGATTTACGAAGTGGCATGTACCTGATCAGGGTAGTTTCTGAACAAGGTGTTCAAACAGCAACCCTGCAAATCCAATAACAATTTGTCATTAAAAAAACGGGAGTCACAATATTGCGACTCCCGCTTTTTTTTTGCTCTGTTGGGATATGTTTATCTTAGAATGAACATTCGGTCTCTGTAAATGCTATCCCTTGTACGGATTTCGAAAATATAGATACCATCAACCAACGGACTTCCATCGGGGCCTGAACCATTCCATTGAATGGCATTTTCGCCGGCAGGGAAAGACCTGTTTTGGAGGATATTGAATTTCCTGCCGGACATATCATACACGTAAATGGATGCCTGCGTTGGCAAGTTAAGAGTAAAGATAATATTGGTATATTCGGAGAAGGGGTTGGGATAATTATACGCCCTGACCACTTTGGGGTCTAAAATATCCTGGATTCCGGTGTCATCTGTTGAGAGGGCAACTTCAACTGTTTTGTCTTCTCCTTCCAGCAAAAAGGTATCTTCATGAGGAAAATAACCGTCTTTTGAAACGGTAAACAAATACTCAGCCTGAACCAGTTCTACAGTAGCTAAACCTTCTTCATCGGTGGTTAGAGAGTATCCGGTATCCTGGATCACGATGGTTGCCCCTTGCAGTGGATTAGCCGGTGTTTGGTCATCCGTTACCAGAAAAGTAACATTGTAGTATTCGTCGGCAACTTTTGTTCCACCTGAGAAAGCTGCCACATATCTGTTTCTGGCACCGGCAACCACTTCCATGGAGTTGTCGCCGGTAACATCAGGGATGGCCCTGATTATATCTACCGCGTCAGGCATAGGAATGGAGTCCAGCACCTGGCCGTCGGCGCCGGCCAAAAAGTAAAGGTAGTTTGTCTGAAACAAAGTTCCCACAGCCACATCATTGATTCCGTCGCCGGTGATGTCGCGCATGGAAGTAACTGCCCATCCCTGGTCTGCAATGGGTGTTGACCATAATATCTGGCCATCCTTGCCGCTTATGGCACGTGCCATTTTCACCGTGGAATAAGACGGCAAAATATCCATGTAGCCATCTCCGTTCAGGTCACCAGCCTGCCAAAAGTCAACGATCAGCGAGTTGCCCAGGTTGCCGGAATAGACGATTTCACCATTGGTCACATCCACAAGATAATAATGACCGTTGAATGTACCGATGATGACGTCATTGATACCATTATCCGTTATGTCATTAATTTGCTCGAGTGCCCAAACTGAGCTTCCGGAGGTGGCAAGTTCCCAGATTATGGCACCATTGGCTCCGTTTATTCCCAATACACGGCCTTGCTGCCCGGGTGTTTGTCCACCGGCGACAACATCGGGAACACCATCGCCTGTAAAGTCCTGAACTGCCAGCACAGAATAGGCTGCACCGCCCATGGGGGTGTCCCAGATCATTTCACCTGTTAACCCGTTCAACAAGAAGACTCGCCTGGGCCCGGTACCCTGCCCGTCGTCACCTGTAGCGGCAAGTACATCCCGGTAACCATTACCATTATAATCATAAGAGGCATCTACCATATATACCCAGCCACCACCGCCATACAGATTGGTTTCGAAGCGCCAGATAATTTCCCCGGTGCGAGACGACAGAGCCGTAACAGCACGATCACCGTATGCTGTTCCAATGATAATATCATGGAAGCCATCATCATTCAAATCGTCAGTGAGCACAATACCTTTGGCATATTCTACCGTACCCACCTCTGTTTCCCATAAGAGGTCAGGTGTACCTGAAGCATTTCCGTTAAACATCATGATGCGCAGTCCACGGGTACATATCACCACATCATCCACCCCATCATCATTCACATCAGGAACCGGTAAAATGGCCCGTGGATTATCAAAACTACTGCCGGGCAAATGTAAATCCCACAGAACAGTTGCCAGCGGATAGTCAATATCCTCAGAGTAACCGGTGAGTTCAATGGTATAGGGTGATTGATCCTCATTGTTAAAAACCAGGATGGCTTCACCATCAACCACTCCGGCTGTCAATGGCTGAAACCAGAATGGCAGGGCGACCGATTGCACAGGGCTCAGTGTGATGGGAAACTCAACGGTCCAGTCCCACCAGTAGTCTTCCACAGAAAAATCAATATCTTCCAGGAGCAGTTGTGAATCACCCATGTTTTTCAGTTCAAGGAAACCACGGGTAGAAGAGTTGATTCTTCTGTCACCAAAATCGATCAAATCCGCTACAGTGGTAAGATAAGGCCCGGA
>SKTQ01000296.1 GCA_007122505.1 Bacteroidales bacterium
ACGGCCATGACCGGTATCAGTCTTAGGGCTTCCGAAAGTTCCCGCGGCATTGAAGAGTATCCATATACTGTCTTGGAAAGCTATCCGGATTTTGAGGTTCGTTTGTACGAACAGGCGATTTTTGCACGCACACACATCGACGCTGAAACATACCGCTCGGGGTCAGGTAACGGATTCCGAACCCTGGCGTCATACATTTTTGGCGGCAACGAACGCAATGAAGGAATTGCCATGACAGCTCCTGTGGCCATGCGCTGGGACGATGGCATGGTGATGGAATTCATGATGCCCTCCAAATATTCAATGGAAACCCTTCCCGCTCCCAATCGCAGTGACATAGAGATATACGAAAAGCCCGCGGTGATCATGGCCGGGCTGACATTTGGCGGCTGGGCCAACGACCGGCGTATTGCACAAAAGATCAGGGAGCTCTCTGACCTCTTAGATGCACATGGCATCAAACACAACGGCCAGTTTCAGTTCTTTGGTTACAACTCTCCCTACCAAATGGTGAACCGCCGTAACGATATCGTCGTGCAGGTGGAAGGATGGGAATAGCATCAGAAAGCTGCAGGGGTATTCATTCCCAACCTTTTACCGGAGCAACGATCGTTTTTCTTGTATTTTATTAGCACACAGATTACACGGATGCGACAGATAAAAAACAGATTTTCTTATAATCGGTTTGTCAGGTTACATTTCTAAATTTGTGATCATCCGTTTTATCTGTGTCATTTGTGTTCAATAAGTATAAAGAAAAATGCGATCACCTTTTCTTTGATAACTTTTTAGGTAATTTCCCTTCCATTCGTTTCATGTACCTGCAGCATTTAAGCTCCCTGCCCCGACACACTTTTTGTGATACTACCTTGAAATCAAAAAATCCTTATAGTTTTCCCTGCTGATTATTTGAAAACCTGAGTTTGGATAGGCCTGCCGGAAACTTAAGGGTGGTTTCAATTTTTTTGAATCTGACCACTTAAATTCAAAAGCATACAACTTACCATCGCGTTCTTCAATGTAGTCAATCTCCTGCTGGGAGTGGGTTCTCCAAAAATATGTGTTCACGTGTACTTCTCTGTAATGATTGTGTTTTAGTCGTTCGGCAACCAGGAAGTTTTCCCACAATTGACCTATGTCATTTCTCAGTGATAATTCATTGAAATTATTGATGATGCTGTTGCGTATTCCCAAATCATAAAAATAGATTTTTCTGCTTCTTTTTATTTCATTGCGAAGATTTCGGCTCAATGCACCTAATCTGAATACGATGAATGACTTTTCAAGCAAGTCTATATAGCGTTCAACAGTTTGAGAATCCAACCCACATGTTTTTCCCAATTCATTATAGGAAACTTCCGAGCCGATCTGAAATGCAAGCGCCCTAAGTAAGTTTTCAAGTTTCACAGGTTTTTTCAGATTTTCCCATGTAAGAATATCTTTATAAAGATAACTATCCGTAAGCTGAACTAAAATATCCCTTCTTTCATTCTGGTGATTAACCACATCGGGATAACAGCCAAAAATGAGTCTGTCTTCCAACAGCCGGCTTTCTTCCAATATTCCATTATGATTTGATAATTCAGCTATGGATAATGGATAAAGAAATAATTCCCATTTCCTGCCGGTCATAGGTTCATTAATCAGGTTGGCAAGCTCAAAAGATGATGAACCGGAGGCAATCAGTTGTATTGCAGGATAATTATCATGGATAAGTTTTAGTGTCAGCCCGATATTTTCTATGCGTTGGGCTTCGTCAATGATTACCAGGGTATTGTTGCCAATCAGGTTTTTAAGTCTGGTGGATGTTGTATTTGACAGCATTTGCCTTACATCGGGCTCATCGGCATTAAACCATTTTGCAGGAACAACAATCTCCTTGCTGATTTTTTGCAACAAAGTTGTTTTCCCGCTTTGTCTCGGGCCAAGAAGGATAATTGTTTTACCCCGGAATAATTTCCTTGTGATTGTGTTTTCGTGAATTCGGTTGATCATGGGATAATTTTTGTTCAAAATTATAAATTTTCCGAATCAAATCAAAATTTTTATATGAATTTTTCGATTTGATTCGATGTTTTTATGATTTTTCGGGTTTTACGCTTTCGCTATTAACTCGTCAAACGAGCAGGTTTACTCTTACCGGCTTTGGCTCCCAACCTTAGAAACACCGGAAAAAAGAAGAACACCCCCAGCAAAGAAAACACCAGCCCACCCATAGTCCCGGCAGCAAAAGCAAACCAGAATGGTTCGCGCTGGCCTATAACAAAGGGTATAAGACCGATCACCGTAGAGCTTATGGTAAGCAGGACCGGGGTTATTTTGTATTGAAAAGCTTTAAGATAGAGCAATTGCAGGTTGCGGCCTGGATGGGTTTTTCGGAAGTTGTTGAAGTCATTGAGAATATACAAACCTGCATTTACTGCCAGTCCGCTGAGTAAAATAAATGCTGCCCAGCCCCCCTGGTCGAAGTTGAGTTCAAACAGGTAAAAGGTGAGGAACAATCCTGCAAAGGATATAGGAATTAGTCCGATCACAGCCAGGGGCTGCACCAGCGACTCAAGCAAAATGGCACACACAAAAAAAATGATGGCGATTACCAGGAAAATAAGCAGATATTGCCTGCTTTTTTCATCATGCCAGCTCCATTGATGGGCTCTTACCCTGTAACCCAGGGGCAGCAGAGCACTCATTTCGTCAATAAGTTGGTTACGTACTCTTTCTTCCAGCAAGTGGGGTCCCAGGAAGTTGTAGTTAACCGTAAGTCGGTATTGCTGATTAAACTTGAATATATCGTTACCCATGGCTCTTTTTTCAAGGCTGATCAACCCGGAAGTTTTATAATCGCTGCCGGCAATATGCAACGGAATGTTTTCCATATCCCAGACAGTGTAGCTGAGATGGTTGTCGGATATAAGCCTCACGGGTAAAGGCCTGTTTTGGTAAAAAACCGATGGACCATGTCGATACATAACTTTCTCATTCAGGGCACTGAAAACATCAGCGAGTGTGAGCCTGCGCAGTGCCAGATGTTGGTGCTGGGGTTGCAGAAAAAACTCCATACGCGTAATGCTTCGATAGGGATCTCCGCCAGTGATCCTGAGATTGCTTACCCTGGGATTATCCCTGGCCATGTCAACAAGTATCTCTGCATACCTGTAAAGCATATCATAATTGTAGCCTTCAAGGATGATATTACTGCTGCCGCCACTTCCCCGCAGCACATTGCTGAAACCCTGCCCGACGCCCCACACACTCCACTCGGCCCCACCTATGCTGACCGCTTTTCGTATTATATGGCCCTGCAAAATATGAGGGAAGCTGCCTCTGTCGTATTCGGGTTTGAAAAGAATGGTAATCATGCTGTTATCGGGAGAGGTAACACGCGACTGGTATTGTTCGATCTGTGGTATGCCTGCCAGGAAATGTTCCATTTGCAACACAGCTTCGTTGAGTTGATGAATGGTTGCTCCATCGGGCATTCGGCCGGCCACGTAAAGGGTGGTTCTTTCGGGATCAGTAAAGTAAGAACGTTCGAAGACAAAACGCGAGAAAAGCCTGAATGAACCCCCAAGTATCCTTTCTGCCGGGTTTTTAAGTTTTTGCTGATAAAAGTTGCTGCCTATGGTAGCATTGTAAAATTCTGCTGCCCTGCTTTCTCCTTCAGCTTTTGAGGGGAGTAAATGCACCGGCACACCAAATCCCAGGATCAGAATCAGAAACATGATCCATCGAAACCGTCTTATAAGGCTAATGGTGTGGAAATAAGTCATTCCGGCCCGGGCTTTACGGCGCAAACTTTTCAGTGACTGTCTGCGCGCACTGGTATCTATCCTGATCCTTGTCATCAAGGCAGGTATAAAAAACCAGGCCACCGCCAAAGAAAGAGCCAGGTTAACCAGTACTACGGCAGCAAAATCGCCCAATTGTGCCTGTTGCTGGCTGCTCAGCAGAAAGATTACCGACAACGATCCCAGCGTGGTAGAGGTTGCAGCGAGTATGGCCAGGAAAACCTTTTTGTTTCCCTGGTGACGCATGTGCTCAATCATTACAATGCTATTGTCGATAATAATACCAAAGGAAACGGTTATCCCAGCCAGTGAGTAAAGATGTATTTCAATATTAAATAAATGGTACCACGCTACAGCAAGCAGTAAATTGGCCAGTACCGTTAAGCTTATCATCAGCAAATACTTTAAACGGCGCGAAATCAGTATTACAAATACCATAAGTATGGTAAATGAAAGCAGCATGCGGTACCCCACCCTTCGGAGGTCTTTGCGAATAAAATCCGTATCATCATAGGTAAGGATCACCTGCCATCCGGGGGGCATCTTTTGTCCGAGCTGATCGACTACATTGCGTACCTGGCCGGCCAACCTGATCTGGTTTGCTCCCTGCTGAGCCAAAACAGTCATCATAAGCGTAGTTTGGCTATTTATGCGGTCATAGCGTGTGGCTTCAGCCTCTGCCAACCGAATTGTTGCCACATCCTCCAGAAAAACCAGCTTGCCTTGTGCCTGCCCAACAGGGATATGCTGCCACATATTATCTGTGTTTTGCATAGGACGCACCATTACCGGTATCTTCATCTGTTCATCCCGGCTGAATCGATCAGGTGCACCCATGCCCAAAAATCTTTCTCCAAAATGATTTTGAAGAGCATTTACAAGCTGTCCGGATGTGAGTTCCAGCATTTCCAGCTTCCGTGTATCGTAGATCAAATGATATTCTTTTGGGTTTACCCCGAAAAAATTGAGCTGGTCAACCCCCTTTATCTGGGAAACACGAGGCAAAACATACCCCTCAATATAATCGGCAATTACATGTGACGACTCCGGCGCAAGCACCGTATAGATAAGCATAGGGGTATTTCGTCCCACAGCCCGGTTCACCGATACGTGCGGATAGCTCACACCTTCATGAAATCCGGGATACAAACGCCGGATGCGGGAGGCAATTTCGAAACGCGCCATTTCCATGTTCACACCTTTTTTGAAGCGAACATCAATTTGCCCGCGTCCACGGGATGAAACTGAACTGATCTCCTCCACATTAGACAATGTGGCCAGACTCCCTTCAATGACAGATGTAACCTCCCGCTCCACATTGATGGCCGGCACCCCGGGCCATGAAAACGAAATACGCATGGAAGGCAGTGTAGCCGACGGATGCAACTGCACTCCCAACCCGGGCACCAGCACCAAACCCACAAGCATGAGGGCAGTAAAGATGATTATGATGGAGAAGGAGCGCATGGAGTTGAGAGTTGAGAGTTAAGAGTTAAGAGTTAAAAGTTTAAAGTTTAAAGTTTAGAGTTGAGAGTTTAGAGTTGAGAGTTTAAAGTTAAGAGTTTAGAGTTAAGAGTGTTGGGGTTTTAGTTGTTGGGTGCTGAAGGATTGATTGTGTGGTATTTGGAGGTTGTTAAGCTATGTGTTTCCATTTTAATTTTTGGGTTTAATTGTTTTCGGTTTTTTTTCGCTTTGCCTGGCTTTTACTGTTTTGATGGTGGAAATAAGAAGTGCCATCAATTCACTGCAATCTTTTTGCAAGCTTGTAAACAATTGTGTTTCTATGTACCTGGTATCATGCAGTAGCGACAACCAGTAATCCGTTTCATTGGCTTCTTTGAGAGCTATCTGCAGTTTGTTTAAATAATCAGCATCACTTTGTCCATATTGTGCTTCGCGCACCAAAGCCCCAACAGAGGTTCCACTTCTCAGCACCTGGCGGCTAAGTGTAAATTCCTTTTTCTGATCCTGCAGGAATTGCATCAGCTTTACTATTCGTAAGGAAAAGTCGTAGCTTTTATTCTTCAGCAACCATTCACCCATAACTAAAATTTTTGAAATGGCTCAATCAACTTAATGCGTAAGCATCTGTTAATTAAGTCATAAAAATGATTAGACCTTGCCATAATCCTAAAAAACCGAAAAGCTTGTCATGCTTAACATCCTAAAAAAACATTACAAAACTAATATACTACAGTCCAAAGCGTTCAACCCTCATCCTGCAACTCCCAACAACCCTCAACAGAAAACTCTTCCCCCCAATAACTCAAATCTCTTGCAAATAATATACTACCACCGTCAAATCATCATCCACAAACTTCTGACTCTTAACTCTAAACTTTTAACTCTTAACTCTATAAAGGTAATAATACATCAGCGGCACAAAATACAAGCTCACCAGTGTACCCAGTCCCAGACCGCCCATAACGGCTAGGGCGAGAGGCTTTTGCAGTTCGCCACCCAGTCCGGTGATAAACAGAAATGGCATAAGAGCACTTATGGTGGTGATACTGGTCATTAAAATGGGTTTTAACCGGTAGTGCCCTGCTGTATGCAGTGCCCGCATCAGGGGCATACCCTGGTTGCGCAGCCGGTTGATGGTATCAATCTTAAGGATGCTGTCGTTGATGATGATACCGGACATAACCACCAGCCCGATCATCGACATAACATTGATGGTGGCATTGAACAGCAGCAGCATAATGAGAGCCCCGGCCATGGCAATGGGCACTTCCAGCAAAACGATAAAAGGCAAACGGAGCGATTCGAACTGCGCTGCCAGGATAAAAAACAGGAGCATGAGTGCCACGCTTCCTATAAGCAGCAGTTCTCTGATAAGATCGGCTTGCGAGAAAATGCTTCCGGAGTATGAGGCCTCAAAAAGGCCCTCCTGCCGCAGAAGTTGATCCACCAAGGGCCGTAGTTGCCGGTACTGCCTCCGGCTTGCGTCTATCTCAACAGGAAAATACTCGCCTTCCAATCCGGCAGTAATGGTTTTAAGCTCAGCACCACGCGCCCGGGTTAGCAATAACGACAGAGGTATATCAATACCATGGCGGTTGGCAACACGCTCGTTCTGCAGCATTTGTTGAATATCCGTTTGCAGTGCGCCCAGCTTTACCGGAATGGTATTGCGGTCATCCATAAGTGCAATAATCTGGTTTTCATTGAACACCCTTGAAAGCACCTGATGCAGGGAGGACATTTCGACATGGTGAAGGGCCATAAGCTGCAGGTTAGGCTGCAGGATGAAGACTTCTTGCAGTGGCAGAGGCTCTGCCCTGAAATTGTCAATGGATTCATCAAGGGCATTCAGGGAAGATTGCAAATGGTTAATAAGCTGACTCCCATAGGCCTGCAAGGGGCGCAGCCTGACTTCAAGAGGTGCCTGCCGGGCTGCAAATACCTGGTCGAACAAGTTGCCCTCATCTTCGAACCTGTAAAGCGCACCGGGATAATGCTGTTCTATAAATCGGGCTGCCCGGTTTTCAATAATTTGCAATTGTTGCGCCGATGGGGTTAACATATAAACCAGGCTTTGACGCCGGTTGCTGTTGTGCAGGTTTTCCATTAGAAACTGCTGCCTACCCGCTTGCACGGTAACATGAAGCAAGTCATCTTCGAGGGTGTCAAGCAGCTGGGTTATGCGCCGATGGTTTTCGTCCACATGGATGTTTTCGTTCCAGTCGATCCAAAGCAGAGTAGCCTCTCTTTTTACTTCCGGCAATTGCTCCTTGTCAATAAATACTGAAAGTACCGGCACGCTGAAAAGCAAGCCCGCAAATATGGCCCATACAAGAAATTGCCGGCGCATGGTAAAGCGGAATCCTTTATCGTAAAGCCTTTGATAGCTCCACCTCCCTTTGCTTTGGAGCCGGAGAACCTCCTGCCTGGATGCACCGGATTTGAACATCATGTGATAATAGACCGGTATGAGCGTCATAGCGATGACCAGTGAAACTAACAATCCTATGCTAACCGCCATGGCCTGATCAAAAAACAGTGCTCCGGGCAATCCCCCAAGAAATATGAGTGGAATAAACACAGAGCATGTGGTAAGCACCGAACTCAGCAGGGGCCTGAATACCTCATTGGTACCCTTGATACATGCATCGTAAAGCGGCAGACCCTGGGTACGATGCCGTGTAATATTGTCGATAACAATGATTGAGTTGTCGATCATCATTCCGATACACAAAACAAGGCCCGAGAGGGAAACAATATTAAGGGAAATGCCTGCCAGAAAGAAAAATAGCAGCGATACAACAATGGCTGCCGGCACAGAAATAACGATGAGCCAGGGAGAGCGTTTGTCACGAAGAAAAAGGAACATTACCACAAACGCAAGAATTGCGCCCAGGATAATGGTATTTCGGAGGTTTTCAAGTGTATAATAAAGTAAGGTGGTTTGGTCGCGATACACGGTAAACTGAAGATGCGGGTAATCCTCCCTGAAAATGTCGATCATGGCATGAAGTTCATTTTTCAGGTCCTGCATGCGGGCATCGGCCTGTTTGATGATAGCCATGCTGATGGCGCGTTGCCCCTGCGAGTGCACCATGCCTTCGGCTTCCTGAGGGCGGCTTTCAATGACACTCAGGTCTTTCAACTGCCAAAGCCTGTCCCTGTGGTTGAACCACAAGTTGCCGATATCAGCGGCCTCCATCAGATGCGAACCCACCCGCACATTATACTGGTACTGCTTATCCCTGATCATGATGTTCCCCAGGCTCACATTGTTGGCCCTGATGGTATTTTCAATAACCTGTGGAGATAAACCCATGGCCTGCAGCATATCCATATGGGGTATGATGACAATTTCGGGAAAGGTTCTTCCGCTCATATCGGCCATAGCCACCTGGGGAATTTGTTCAAGGCGGCGCCGAATGATCTCTTCGGCAAAGGCACTTAACTGTAAAAAATCATTGTCGGAAGGATTTGGTTTACCAGGCTGGTCAGGCTCGCGGAAGTGGATGTCCAGGTAAAATACCGGAATATCACTTGCGCTGGCCTTAATCACTGCAGGGCGGTTCAGCTCGCGCGGCAGGACGGCGGTAGCTTTGTCAACCTGTTCGTTTACTTCTATGTAAGCCAGATCGATGGATGTGCCAAACTCAAACTCCATACTAACCAGTCCGCTACCGTCGCGACTTTCGGTCTTAATATCTCTAAGGCCGTTTACCTGCATCAGGTACATGCGCAGGCGCTCCATAACGCGGCTTTCCATTTCGCGGGCCGAGTATTCGGGAGCATTCACCTGCACGCTGATGCGCGGGATATCCACATCGGGCACTAATGAAACGGGCAGGTAGGAGGCAGCCACCAACCCCATAATCAACATTCCCAGGAAAACCATGCTGACAGCAACCGGACGTTTTATAAGAAAACCAACCATTTTATTCAGCCTTTATGTTTACCGGTGAGCCATGGGCGAGGTTGGCATTGCCCGAAACAATCACCGTATCGCCGGGCTGCAAACCGGCCACCCTGTCGGGGTTGGCCATCACACTGTAGTGCGTAGTATTTTGATGGATAACGTTTACATAGGTCCATTCGGCTTTGCCCCCGGTGTATTTAAATAGCACCTCCAGGTTGTCGCGATACAGCACTGCCGACCTGGGCACAACCAGTTGTTCAGGCAAAGAGCTTATCATCAGAACCTTTACATTCATCCCTTCCATAAGGCCCCGGGCGTCGGATATCAGAGCCGTAATCTCTACCCTCCCATGCTCATCTACCTGAGGGTTAACGCTTTCTATGTGGCCATGCCATGATTTATCGGGTGCTGCGAAAGGAATTACCTCCACTCTTGCACCGGTGTTTACCATCGACAGCTCGTTTTCCATTACCGGGAATCTAACCAGGAAAGCGGTATGATCGATAAGGGTGCACAGTTGGTCACCCATTCCCACCTGCTCATACACCTGCACATCTACCCCTGCCACCACCCCGGCAAAGGGAGCGCGGATTCGGGTTTGAGCAATATCGGTTTTTATGTTTTGAAGTTCAAGCAATGCCTCGCTGTATCCTGAGCGAACACCCGCCATTTCCCATACTTCGGGCGGCACCTTCAGGCTGTCACGGATCGTAAACCATCGCCCCAGCAATATATCCTCCATTTCGAGCGAAGCATGAGCAAAACGCAACTCAGCTTGTTTTAACCTTCTTTGCAGGTTTTTATCGCACAACACGGCGAGCAGTTGCCCTGCCTGCACCACCTGACCGTTTTTAATGTGAAGCTCCTGTATCTGTTCTGAAAGGGGAAAAGAAAGACGCGACTTTCGGCGGGCAAACAACCGCCCGTTGCTGATCAGTTCAAGATGAAAGTTGGTGGGTTGCAGCACCATGATATCCACCTCTGTTACAAAATCCGTATTGGCAGAAGAAACATTCTGCTCGACTGCTGCCTTCTTTTCGGTAGGGGCAGAGCAGGAGTATAACAACACAAAGAGCCCTGTATTAAGCAAAACCCAAAGGGCAAAAGGAAAAGAAATGAACCTGAACATAAAGGTCAATATTGATTCACATGAGATTTAATGCAAAATAAGAAATATTATTATGAAAAAAAACCAATTCAAACACATTTTTACGGGCTACCCCTCGAACGGGTATAAAGGAGCAAGCCAGGGTTCAAATAAATCTCTTTCCTTAAGCAATTCAAGGGGTAAAACACCCAGTATAAACCCTTTTGCATCAACGAAAAGCAATTCGGCGTCGTAAACCGGATGTTGATAATCATAAAGTTTACCCGTAAGCCAGTCTACCCTTTCACTATCTAACAGCCCATTTTGTTCAATAACAGGTTTCAGGAAATGCCGGTTTGATATGTGGGAAACAATTTTAAAATGTTCTTTTTCTGCACCTAACCTGATCAGTGCATTTATTACAGTCATATTGCAGGGGGAACAGGAATGGGCTTTCAGGTAAAGAATTGCCAGCAGCCGGGTATCAGAACGGTGCAAAGGTGTATGAGATGAAATTTGCACGGGCGCTTTTCCAAAATTCAAATCCAGCGCTTCCTGCAGAATACCCAGTTGGTACCTGCTGAGATTTAGTTCCTGCTCCATGGTTTTTGACCTGATTTCGGATTGCAGCTGTTTTTCATTGGTTTTCTTTACCGAAAAACTAAGCCATACCGATAGGGCAACAAAGAATAATATAATTATGCTTTTTATTTCTATTTTCATTTTTTGTAAGGGATTTATTTGTCCATAAGTTTTCTAAAATTAGGCATAGAGGGATTGGTGTGGGCAATGTATTGTCCGTTTTCATCAAATAAGCACGACACCCATTTTACACCCTGGGTTCTGGCCAGTTTAAAAAAAGGCGGCGTGGTATGGGTTATCAGAAATCCGCTGTCAAAACACCAGTCATTAAGCCTTTCTTTTAACCTGTCAAGTTTATCCTCAGGCACATCAATAAGGAAAAGTACATCGTGATGTTCACTTTCAATATAGGGTTTTAACAAACCTGGCATGCCCATCATGCAGGAAAATTCAAGGCCTTCCATTTCATAAAGGCCTGAAGTATGCAGATTGATATACATCAAAAGTTTTTTGTTTGATTTATGGGCCATCCCTGCTTGTTCGAACTCATAAAAATCAAAAAAATCTTTTTCCTTTGTGCAGGAATTTAGCATTATAAAAGCAAAAAGTGAAATTAGAAGCAACCTAAATATCATGGTTTTTATTTTTTTAAAGTTATCACGCCTTTGGGCCGAATTACCAGGAATGGTCTTTTAAAGGCAAAACTATTAACAGAGGATTAAAGTAATCTTCGGGAATGGCATAACCCAAAGAAAGTTCCGTTCTGCTTTCCAGAAATGATTTCAGGTCCAATGGATTCGTCAAAAACCATACGCTGCCTTCCAAATCAATATGAACAGGCCTTAGTTGACTAAAAAAATCGTTAGTTGCCTCTTGACTGGCATTACTTATCACCCGCTTATATGTTGAGTCTGCAATGTTGACATAGAAATGGGATACCCGGGTACCACCTGAACCCTGCTTTAAGGTAACCACGCAAAAAAAATCATTTCCTGCCCTAAGGGAAACAGTGCTACAAAAACCATCGGAGCCAATATTTTCAAAAAACTCAAAAGGATCACTAACCCTTTCAAGTTCTTCTTTGGTAATTTCATAATTTCCAAAATCCAGCTTTAAAAACTCTTCAATTCCATTCTTATCGTATTTGTAAACAGAGGGGAAAAAGGTTTCTCTGAAATAACCATAATCGGCTTTAGGTGTAAAGTTCATTTCAATCATATCAAAAGCCTGGGTTTTAAGGGGGAGATAGGATTCAAGTATTTGTATTGTATCGGCCCTGTGCAACCTGTGAAAGTTTGGTGAATTAAAATAACCTGAATAATAAAAATACAAATTACTGTTCAGGCGGTCAAAACTCGTAACAATAAAGGGTGTAGAAAATTTTTTTAAATAATCCCCCTCAAAATTAAATGTCATTATCGTGGAACCATTGTCAGAGAGTATATCAACAGCCTCATTTTGGGTATCTACTGAAAAAAAACCGGGATTGTAATATTCAGCCGGGCCTTGTCCTGACCTGCCTATTTTGTTTATCAGGGCTCCGTTATTATCAAAACGATAAAGCTGAGCATAACCTTTATCCAGAATAAAAAAGTATTTACCGGTGAATTCCAACTGGAGGTCATCGCTCAAAAAAAGGGAATTATCATCGTCAAAGAAAACATATGTCATTTTTTCCAGTTCAAAATAATCCTCAAAATGGATTTTTTTTCCGGTATGATAATCGATTACAAATGTTTTACTTTTTTCATCTTCAGGTTTATCCCGACCGCATCCGGATAAGCAAAATAAGAAGGATATAAAAACTATTAAGGTATTTTTTCGGTTGTAAAACATGGTTATTGGATTAAGATAATACTTGCAAATCGACCCATCAAAATTTTTTCAAAAAAAATATTGATCAGATGAGCTTTAATAAAATTGAA
>SKTQ01000005.1 GCA_007122505.1 Bacteroidales bacterium
GCATACCGTAACCCTGGTAGAGCATGGCCGGTTTTGTGCTGCCGTATTCCCTGGCAATCCTTGTTATGGTTTCTTTGGGGATCCCGGTAATGGCTTCGGCCCACTCCGGTGTTTTGGGCTGACCGTCGCGGGTACCGAAGATGTAGTCGCTGTAGCTTTCTTCATTCTCGAAACCGGCTGGCATTTGGGATTTGTCAAACCCCACACAGCAGCGGCGGATAAAATCTTTGTCATGCAGGTTTTCGGAAATAATCACATATGCCATGGCACTCATGAGGGCGGTATCGGTACCCGGGCGAATGGGGATCCATTCATCGGCAAGGGCGGTGGCACTCATGCTCATGCGGGGATCGATACAAATGATCCTGGCACCGTTTTCCCTTGCTTTTTTCAGAAAAAACTCGCTGTTGGTGCCGTCGCGCATTTCGGCGGGGTTCCATCCCCACATGATGATATAGCGCGAATTAACCCAGTCTTGCCGTTGGTTTCCGGTTACGCCGGTACCATACACGTAGGGCGTTGCCCGGCTGATGCAGGCCCAGCTGTAGCTGTTGTAAAAGCCTAGCGAACCACCATATAGGTTCATGAGCCGGGCAGCTGTTTGCCGTCCGTTGGTCTGGTTGTAACTCCCGGTGCCATAGGGGACAAGGATGGCAGAATTGCCATAAGTTTCTTTGACTCTTTTCAGCTCTCCAGCCATCATATCCAGGGCCTCATCCCATGAGATCCGTTCAAATTTGCCTTCTCCGCGCTCACCTGTTCTTTTCAGGGGGTATTTCAGGCGGTCGGGATGATATTGTCTGCGGCGGTAGGCTCTTCCGCGGATGCATGCCCGCAGCTGGGGATCACTGATTTCGTCGTCAGGCCGGTCGTCGGTTTCGATACGTACAATCTGGTCGTCTTTGATGAACAGTTTTAACACGCAACGGCCGCCGCAGTTGTGTGCCGGGCAACCTGCGCGGACAATGCTTAGCCCGTCGCTGTCTAACTTACCGGGCAGCCGGATTGGCTGTTTGTTGCCGGAGCATCCTGCAAGCGAACCCAAAGTAGCCAACCCACCGGCAAAGACGGCGCTCAGTTTCATGAAGCAGCGACGATCCATCCCTTCTTTGTCAGGATCGCCCGATGGGGGGACATGGTTGATTTCGTATTCTTTCATTCAGCGTTTTCCGGTTGATTGTCACAATTGTTTTGATCGTTCATCCGATGTTGTCGGGTGGACAATTGATCAGGGTGTGTCCAGCACGATTTCTTTCATGTTACCAAGCTCTATAACACTCATGGTCAACACCTTGATTACGTCTCTCATGATCTCGATGTCGATCTGATCCATGGTATCTTCGGGGACGTGATAGAGGGTTGGGGTGGTTGCACCCCTTGTGCCGAAGGTGATGGCAGGGATTTTCTCCATATAGAAGACCATGCCGTCGGTACGTGGTCTGATGGGGGGTTGCCAGGGGCTGCTCCGGGTCATGAAAGGCCGGTGAACCCACCGCTCATTGTTCCTTTCCAGCGCTTCAAGAAGCTCGCTCCAGGGGTCGGCAGTGACTGCAAAAAAGGCATTGCCTCTTCCCACCATATCCAGGTTGATCATCATTTTTATCTGCTCTTTGGGATAGGGAAAGCGGTCAACAAACTGGCGTGCACCCACCAGGCCAACCTCTTCTGCGCCAAACAAAAGGATGATCAGCGTTCTTTTCAGCTCGGCTTCCGAACTTGCCAGTGCTTTTGCCACTCCAAGTGCCAATGCGCAGCCCGAAGCATTGTCAAGAGCCCCGGGAAACAAAACCGGCATCATCCCCAGATGGTCAAGATGGGCACCAATGATCAGGTATTCATTTTTCAGTTCCGGATCGCTCCCCTCAATCATGGCAACCACGTTGGCGGTGGTACCGTCAGGATAATATTGGGAAGTAAGAGCCATCGTGGCTTTTTTCCCGGTGGGGAACGACATTGGTGTAAGGGTTGTTTTGATATGTTCCCTCACTTTATCCAGGTCTTTCCCGGTACCGGCCAGCAAATCCCTTACTACTTCATCAGAAGCAGCCAGGAAGATAAAATCAGGATCAACCGTTGGCCTGGGGCTGGCAACATGATAGGCGAAGATCAGTCCGGCAGCACCATTCTCAAGGGCAAACTTCACTTTGTTTGAATGGTCAACATAGGGTCGCCAGAGCAACAGGCTGTCATAATTGTTTCCTGTATAGGGGACACCCAGCTCAGTGATCACGATCTTCCCTTTCACATCTATGCCGGCGTAATCATCGTATCCCAGTTCGGGTGCAGTAATCCCATGTCCCACATAAACCACTTCAGCGGTTATTTCACCGCTGCCCGAAATACCCCACGGCCAGTAATGTTCACCGTAATGATAGGTTTTGGTGACGAATCCTTCGCCAACGGGAATATGTACTTCAAGACGTCCTTTGTCTTTGATAAGCGTATAAGGCTGGTCAAATTCCTGGAAAAATCCCTTTTCGGGGAAAAATGGTTTCAGACCCCAGGATTCAAGTTTTCCTGCTGCCCATTCAGCTGCCAGGTCGTAGCCGATGTCACCGGCCAGTCTGCCCCGGAATCCAGGAGAAATCATGGTGTGCATCCAGCTGCTGATGTCATCTTCAGACACAGCATGCAAGGCATTGATCAATACTTGCCGGTCGTTTGAGCCGTAATCGCTAACTTGTTGTGCAGATACTGAGAGGAAAAAAATGAAAAGCAAGGAAAGTAGAAAAAGTTTTTTCATTGGATGGTAGTTATGTACATTCATAAACAGATTTGGTATCTGCCTGTAAATGTACAGGAAATTTTTATTTCCGATTTCAACTTTTAATACAGATTGCTTTCTTGAAAAAGCAAAAACAGTGAAAAATTGCTTTCTGCAGAAAGCAATCGTATTTTATTTCACGGAACAAAAGCCGGAAAACAATAGCTTGTTCACTCAGATGCAGATGAGAGTTTTTTTTGTTGTATATGGAGAATCGTGTAACTTTATCCTGTCGAAATTTTAATAATCTTCTGTTTTTTTATAATCAAACTATGAAAAGAATTTTTTTGTTGACCCTTGCCATTTATTTACTGGGTATGGGTTTTGCTTTCGCAGAAGGCACATTGCTCTTGCGTCAGCCGACGATCAGTGAGGAGCATATTGTTTTTGTTTACGCCAATGATTTGTGGATTGTTGACCGTGCCGGTGGCGATGCCCGCCGGCTCACCAGCAATGAAGGTTCGGAAAGTTTGCCGCACATTTCGCCTGATGGGACCATGGTTGCTTTTACTGCCCAGTACGATGGCAATGATGATATCTATGTTGTTCCCATTGAAGGTGGTCAGCCAAAACGGCTTACATGGCATCCGGGAGCGGATTATGTTCGCGGTTGGACGCCTGACAGCGAGCGGGTGTTGTTTACCTCCGGCCGGGAAGGTGTGCCTACACGGGAATCACAATTTTTTACCATTCACAAGGAAGGGGGCATGCCGGAGCGGCTTCCGGTACCGCGGGCAGTAACCGGGCAATTGTCGCCCAATGGCC
>SKTQ01000215.1 GCA_007122505.1 Bacteroidales bacterium
AGGCATATATACCGGGATCATCGGGGGGTGATCTGGGCAACCAGCGAGGCAAACAATTTATTGTATATTGATCCGGAGACCCAACAGCTAACCATGTTTCTTGACCACAATAGTGAGCCGGTCGCTTTCCGGGACGGGCCGTCGCATCTTTACCATATGGTGGAAGACCTGCACCATAACCTTTGGATATCTGCACCCTTTGATGGCATTATTCAGCTTGATGAAGCCCGCAAAAAAACAACCTATTTCCGTTATAAGCCCGGTGCGGCAAACGGCCTTTTCAGAAGCCGGCACTATCAGGAGCTTATGGTGGATCACAAAAACAGGCTGTGGATTGGTTCATATGATGGTTTTGGAGTGTATGATATTGAAAGGGGTGAATTTCTATACGAACAACTTGATGATTTGAAAGACATGGGGCTTTGGGGTCATGGAGCAGGGGGATTTGCCACAGACAGTCTGCAAAGAATTTGGGTATGCCTGCACAGAAAGGGACTTTTGCGTATAAGTGAAGACAAGCATGGTTTTTCATTTAAAAGATACCATACCAAGCATGGATTGAATGAACCGAATGTTTCCGGGATTGCAGTGGACTCCAAAAGCAATTTCTGGATCCTCAACGAGGGCCTTGTTTCATTTAATCCTTATACAGAGCAAATCATCACCTTCGACAACAGAAACGGCCTTCATGAATGGAAGTCTCTTGACGACCGGATATATGTTGATGAGGACGATCAGATATTTCTCACCAGCGATGGAGGCTTTGAAACAATTATGATTGCCGGATTAACTCGTAGTGGCAGCATCGTAAATCTTCTTATTGAACATGTGGAGATCAATGGCAATGATATATTTCGCATTGGTCCTGAGCCCCTATACCGGGCTGTAGCCTTTAAACCATCGGAAAAAAACCTGAAATTCAGTTTTTCCGCCATTTGTTTTGAAGATGTTCATCATGTAAAATATGAATACAGGCTTATTGGGTTTGATGAACTGCCGGTAACGGTTACTTCAGAGAGGGAGGCACATTACACCAATTTGCCACCGGGCAAATACCGGTTTGTAGTCAGGGCTGCACACAGAGGCGTTTGGTATGACAGGGAAGCCGGGTTCGAATTTGTCATCAAACCATATTATTATCAAACAATCTGGTTTCGAATGGGCAGTTTGGTAACCGTGATGTTGCTGCTGACAACCTTCATACATGTGCGCGGCAGGCAGATTCGTGTCCGCGAAAAGGTCAGATCCGATTTTTCAAAAAGAATCGCAGAAGCCAAAATGCAGTCATTAAGAGCACAGATGAACCCCCACTTTATCTTTAACTCATTGAACTCAATCAACACCTTTATTCTGAAAAATGAAACAGATGAAGCATCAGACTACCTGACAAAGTTTTCCCGTTTGATACGAACCGTTCTCAACAATTCAAAGAATACGCTGGTATCCCTTGAAGACGAACTGGAAGCACTCACCATTTATCTTGAACTTGAACAAATCAGATTCAGCAATAAATTTGAGTTTACGATTATTATGGATGAGTTTCTGGACGCCAACAGGGTATTTGTTCCGCCGTTGTTGTTGCAGCCTTATGTGGAGAATGCACTTTGGCATGGTCTGATGCAAAAGGAGGAACAGGGCAGAATCGACATTTCTGCTTATAAACATGGAGAACAGGTTATATTTACGATTCAGGACAATGGCATTGGCCGCAAAAAGTCGGCTGAAAGCAAAAGTGCATTCGAGTTTAAAGATAAGTCACTTGGGATGACCATTATGGCTGAACGAATATCTACCATCAATGCCCTTTACGGCAGCGATGCGGAGATCAATATTACAGACCTGTATGACACCAACCAGTGTGCTGCAGGTACCAGGGTATGTATTTCGACTCCCATCCTTACACATGCATAAACGTCAACCAACCACAGTAACCTCAAGGACTTAAAACTAAACACTCCCGGTCATGAAAGCAATCATAATAGATGACGAACAGCACTGCATCGACAGTCTTTTGATAATGGTTGAAAAATATTGTCCGGAAGTTTCCATTGCCGAGAGCTGTCTGAACGGGTTTTGCGGACTGGGGTCCATTGAAAGGCATCGGCCGGACCTTGTTTTCCTTGACATAGCCATGCCCAAAATGAACGGTTTCGATATGCTGAGCCAATTGGAGGAGGTATGTTTTGAGATCATTTTCACAACAGCATACGACAATTATGCCATACAGGCCTTCAAGGTTAGCGCTGTGGATTATTTGCTGAAGCCCATTGACCGGAACAAGCTGATCCAGGCAGTGCGCATGGTTGCCGACCGGATAAAACTAAAAAACCAGGCATATTACCAGCAGTCCCGGACAGAGCAACTTCAGATGTTGCTGGAGAATTTACGGCACAACACAAGGGATTTCCCCAAACTGGCCCTGCCAACCATGCAGGGTCTTGAAATCATTTCCGAGGAAGACATTCTATATCTCGCCGGCGAAAGCAACTACGTACATGTTTTTATCCGGAACACAAAGCCCCTGATGTTGGCCAAAACCATCAAATACGTGGAAGAGCGGCTGCACACCAGCCATTTCTTCAGAATCCACCATTCTTATCTGATCAATATCAGGGAAGTGAGAAAGTATATCCGGGGAGATGGAGGAATAGTGGAAATGTCGGATGGCAAACAATTGCCGGTGGCAAAAAACAGGAAAAGTGCACTCCTTTCCATCCTAAAAGCATAATTACTCACCCAAACAGGCTGATTACTCATTCAGGCTTGGTAAAAAAACAAAAAATACACATATTTGATAAAACACATTTGCTTTCGCAGAATGCACATGTGTTTTTGCACCCCGAAGTTTCATTTGTTTCTGATGATTACAGATTGATGCAGGGAAGATCGGTTTTGACAGATATGCAGTAAGATCGGGGGGCTCCTTACCCGACAAAACGTTAGCCATAAAGAGTATATCTGTCATTCAAACAAAAAACCGACCCCTATGAAAACAAAACATTTACTACTGGTAATAATCATCGGCTTTGCAGGAATGATCAATCCTGAAGCCAGGGCACAGGTGAACGAGTTTCAGCTTATCAAACATGAAACCGAACTGAGGCAGGACCTGTCAACGGCACTTCACTTTTTTGAAAACAAAGAGGCTGTTATCCGCTTCAGGGAAGTTGACCTGAGCGAAAACATCAAATCACTTTTTGCGGTTGAACCCGAAGACCGGATTGTACTGAATCTATTCAGCGATGTGGAATACATTGCAGAAGTGCGGTGGGTTGAAGAGATCATGGAGGACAATGTTACCATCACCGCCGGAATTCTTTCATTGGATTATGCTCATGCCATTATTTCCACAACCGAAGGGCGAACGCTTGCTGTTATAAGGATTCCGGGGACGGGTTTGGACTATCAAATTACCAGTGACCCAATTACTAAAGTGCATTATTTGATTGAGATTAACCGGTCCCAGCTGGAGCGACCTGTATTATATCCCCCGGTTATAACAGATG
>SKTQ01000041.1 GCA_007122505.1 Bacteroidales bacterium
ATTACCTTTGGTGGATTCATTAAAAGCGACTTCTTTTATGATTCCCGTCAGGCCGAATCCCTCCGGGAAGGGCATTTCCTTTTATGGCCTAAAAAACCTTTATTTGATGAGGATAACAAAGATATTTACGATGCATCCAGTTTTAACTTCCTGTCGATCCAAACCCGCTTGAATTTTACGGTTACGGCACCTGAGTTTTTTGGATTCAGAACTTACGGTCATGTGGAAGGAGCCTTTTTCGGGAATATTGAGTCAGATATAAACGGTTTTCGGTTGCGCCATGCTTTTGTAAGTTTTGAACGCAACAAAACAGAGCTTTTATTCGGACAGTTCTGGAACCCCATGCTTTTGCCGTTTTGCTTCCCTCATGTTGTTTCGTTTAATACGGGCAGCCCCTTTCAGCCATTTTCAAGAAACCCACAGATACGCCTGACCCAAAAGGCAGGTGATTTCCGATTCATTGCTGCTGCTTTGTCGCAACGAGATTTTGCGAGTGTTGGCCCCGACGGTCGCAGCTCCTCATACCTGCGCAACGCCGCCATGCCGGATATGCACATGCAGGTACACTACCATTACAACAAAGAACAATCGATGCCACAAGTCATATTCGGGGGAGGCATTGCCTATAAAGAAATTGCTCCGTCACTCGTTACAACAAATAACTATATCACGGATGCTGCAGTAGCCGGTTTTTCATACATGGGATTTGCAAAGACAACTTTTGAGCATTTTACTGTAAATGTCCAATACCTGATGGGGCAAAACCTAACAGATTTGTTACAGATTGGAGGTTATGGGGTCAGTAATATTGTTGATGAGGCCAAAGGTTTTGTGGAATATGCACCAATACGCACGCAAACATATTGGCTTGATATGTACACCAATGGACAAACCATACAAGTTGGCCTTTTTATAGCCAGGTCAGAAAATATGGGCGCAACCAAAAACCTGGTTGAAGGAACAGCTGTAACCGGATTTGGAACAGATATCGGATCACTATATCGCATCTCACCGCGACTGATCATCAACTCCGGCAAAGCACGATTTGCGCTGGAATGTGAATATACAGCTGCAGCCTTTGGCACAGTAAACATTGCTGAAAACAGCAAAGGCATTCCGCTGAACACCGAAACGGTAAACAATCTTCGCTTATTACTTGGAGTGTATTTATTTCTTTAATATTAGACAAGGAAGAAACAGATGAAACTGGGGCTCATTTCAGATATCCATGAGGACATAGTCTCTTTGCAAAAAGGGCTTGACCTTCTGTATAAAGAGCATTGTGATCAGATCATTTGCCTCGGCGACATTATCGGTTTCAGCAACCCGTATTATCCATATGGTGATACAAAAGACGCAAATGCCTGCATTGACCTGGTAAGGAAACATTGCTCAATTGTCGTCCCGGGCAACCATGATCTTTTTTCCGTTGGCAGAATTCCTGAGTTTAATGCCGGTATTGAATATCCCGATGATTGGTTTAGTCTGGATATATCGGTCCGTTTGGATTTAATGAAAAATAAAATATGGCTCTATGAAAAAGAGATAATACCGGAATTGACCGAAGAAAACATGCAGTATTTACAATCTTTGGCCGAGCACCGGGTGCTTCAGGTTGATGGTTTCAATGTCCTGTTTACACATTTCCTTTATCCTGACGTGTCAGGCTCTTTGCGCAAAAGAATTGATGATATCTATGACTACAGAATGCATTTTTTGTTTATGCGGGAAAATAATTGTAAATTGTCATTTGCCGGTCACATGCATAAAGAAGGGTTTGAAGTGATCAATATGCAGGGCTACCGTGAGTATCGTTTCAAGAAAAAAAGGTTGCAAAAAACAGAGACATTTGTCGGTTTGCCTTCGCTGGCTTCCGGCAGAAATAGAAACGGAGTCGCAATATTTGACACAGAAAGTTATGAACTCCATGCATTCAGAATAAAATAAATCTTCACCCCATGAGAGATGTATTTTTTATAAAAATAATAGTGCCAGCAATCTTGATCATCGTGCTGTTTGTATTTTCATTCTACCTCATCTTTCTTCCCATGGTGGAAAGAGGTTTTATGGACAGAAAAAAGGAGATGATCATGGAGCTGACCAATTCAGCGCTGAGCGTAATAGATGAATATTATCTCGAAATTGAAAGGGGGAATCTTACGGAAGAAGTTGCCAAAGAGATGGCCATCAACCGGATAAAGTATATTCGTTATGGAGATGAAGGAAAGGATTATTTCTGGATCACCAATATGGTACCTGAGATGATCATGCACCCTTTCAGAACAGACCTCAACGGAACAGACATCTCGGATTATACAGACCCGGAAGGCACCAGGCTTTTTTATGAAGCGGTGAGAAAAGTAAAAGACAACGGGGAAGGTTATATCGATTATTATTGGCAATGGAAGGATGATAGCACTCGAATTGTTCCGAAGCTCTCTTTTGTTAAAGGGTTTGAACCCTGGGGCTGGATTGTTGGGACGGGGATATATCTCGAGGACGTGAATGAGGAAATAAAAGCCATTGGAGGCAGGCTTGTTCGCATAACCCTGGTCATCATACTGCTGATCGCCATAATCGTTTTTTATATCACCAGGCAGAGCCTTATCATTGAAAATAAACGGATCGATGCGGAGAAAGAACTAATTCAATCACAGTTGAAATATAAGATGCTGGTAGAGGCATCTTCTGACAGCACCCTGATGTGGCTGGACGGAAAGCTGATCTATTACAATCAACCCATTCTGCGCCAGACAGGATATTCAGCCGGGGAGCTTTTGAAAAAGCAAATGGATGATCTTTTTACTATTCAGGATGAGTCTGTTAACGCCTTTTGTGATCGTGTAGATCAAAGCCGGAATACAGAAGCGATGCTTCGCACCAAAAGCGGAAAAGAAATTAGCGTTGTGATTACAATATCCAATATAGAGATCAGTGGGAAACGCGGTTTTATTTTTATCATTAAAGACGTAACCAGGCATTTGCTGCGTGACAGGTCTGAACAGATGCTGGAGGAAGAGTTAAGAACTGCTCTGACAATTATGAATGCTTCTGTGAATCTTTTTCTGCGTGAACCGGAAACTATTGACATGGATATGTCTGTTGAAGATGCCGGTATTCTGATGATAAGAAAACAAACAGACCTGCTTTTTGTGACGAAAAACGCAAAAGATATAGTAGGGGTAATTACCGGTGATGCATTAATTGTGGAAGTATTGGGCACCAATACAGGTCTAAACCGAAAAGTTTTCAGCATCATGAGGTCTCCGGTGCATTTTGTTGATGAAAAGGCGTTGCTTTTTGAAGCTTTGCTGCTCATGGAGAAATGGCGCACCGAATATTTGACCGTTAAAAATGAAAAAAATCAGACGAGTGGTTATATTACAAAGCAGGATCTGTGTGAGGCCCAGCAAAATGTGTCCATGCTTTTGGTAAAAAGAATAGAAAAAGCTGAGTTGATTGGGCAACTTCAGGGTTTGTATGATAAACTGCCCGGAATATTGTCATTGCTGCTTAGTTCTGACTCACAATCCAGAAATGTGGCACGCATATCAACGGTTATTTCGGATGCCATTGCGAGCCGCGTTATTGAACTCCTTATTGAGAAAACTGGTCCTCCACCGGTAAAATTTGCATTTGTAGCCCTGGGAAGCGATGGGAGGGAGGAACAAACCCTGAAAACCGACCAGGATAATGCCATCATATTCCAGGGTCAGCACAAAGAAGAAGTGCATACATATTTTCTTGATCTGGCCAAAAAAATAAACAAATGGCTGAATGAGATCGGTTATGAGTTTTGTAAAGGTAAAGTGATGGCCAGTAATCCTAAGTGGTGTCAGCCAATTTCACAATGGAAAGAATATTTCAGAGAATGGGTTGAAAACAGTGATCCGGAAAGCATCCTGGATACTTCAATCTTTTTTGACATGCGCTTTGTGTATGGAGAGCCATCGCTTGTATCTGAGCTAAAAGACGAGATTAAGAAAACAACAGATGCAAAAGCTGTATTTTTCTCTCATCTGGCACAGTCAGTGCATCGTACGAAACCGGTTGCTTTTTCTGAAAAACTGGAATCAATTGACATTAAAAGAGCCATGCTGCCCATTGTCGGTTTTGCCCGTGTGTATGCTTTAAAAAACAAATTGAGTGAAACCAATACAGTATTCAGGCTAAGAGGTATAACAGCTTCCGAAAAGATAAACCCCTCATTCATTCAGGAAATCATCAATGCTTATGAATACCTGATGTATTTGAGGTTCAGATTCCAAACAAAAAAGATTCAGAACAATGATGCCCCCGACAATAATCTTTATTTGGCGTCATTAAGCAATATAGAAAAAGCTACATTGAAGGCCGCTCTGAATGAGATTACAGAGATATACGCACAACTTGGGTTTGACTTTGAAGCCAATGTGTAAATTCTCAACTTCTTTGTCCGGTTGCAATGTTCGCAATCGCAAAGCCGATCGGTTATCCCCCCGGTTAGTTTGATTTACACCATGAGGTTCATTGGTTGCGCACGGCAAAAAGGGCAGGATTGTTTCAATGAATGATCCTAGCGTTTCTGTGCCGGTTGGGTACCCTGGCTGGGGTCGTTGACCAAACGCTCCGGCAAAAAGCCAGGAGGGTATTTTGTGACAAAATCATTTCCGAAAAGCCGGTTGTGGATCTGGGTGTTTTTGTAAATATCCCAGTCAAACTTGCCATGTTTGCGAAAATACATAGTAATGCCCGAAGACGTCATCACAATAAAAGTGGAATAAAGGATGGCGAGCCACAGCATCTGGCTTTGTACCGGTTCGTTGAAGCTCAACAGGATGATGGCAAAAGAAACCGGTCCGTTCTGTATCCCGGTTTCCAGTGAAATAGCCCGCTGAAAAATGGGCTTCATCCCGATCAGTCGCGAAAACCAGTAACCGAAAAAGAAGCCGGCCATACCCAGGCCAATGGTTGCTATATATACCGTGACGGGTGTTTGCAGAAAAAGGCCGCCGTGCCTTACAAATGCAGTCAGAATGAGATACAGGATCACAATCACAGCCAAAAACCCGGCCGTGTCTTCCATTGTTTTGGCCCAGCCCGGCGATTTCTTCCTCAGGATCATACCCATGATCACCGGCACCAGTACCAGCACAAGCGAGCTGATAATGTTCCCGGTCGGAATAACAAATTCAGTCTCCGCACCAGCGGCACGCATGTCGGCAGTCAGCTGACTGGTAAAGCCAACTGTGTAGAGACTCAAAATGATGGGCATCATGAACAAAGCCATTACCGTTGAGGCGGTTGTCATGGAAATACTTAGTGCTACCGATCCTCTTGAAAAATAAGTAAACATATTGGAGGTAGTCCCCCCCGGCAAGCATCCGATCAGTATCAGTGAAATGGCAAAAGCAGGGTGCAATTTCAGGATAATGGAGAGACCAAGTGCGATAAGTGGCATCAGGCCAAATTGGGACAGAAAACCGGTTAAAACCCCTTTCGGACTCCGGGCCACCGCCCTGAAATCATCCACCGTAAGGCTTGCTCCCATCCCAAGCATAATGATAAAAATCATCAATGCCAGCAATATCTGGTCCTGTGCATACAACAATTGTGATGGAAATTCCATGTTTGCTTATTTTTTTGGTGAGTGGTTGCTGTATATATCGTTAATTAAGTCTCCGTATTTTTCAGAAACGATATGGCGCTTAATTTTGAAGAGATTGGTGAGCTCCTTTCCTACTTCAAATTTTTCCGGTAGCAGCCGGAAATCACCAATTCGCTCATAGTTTTTAAACCCCGAAGCGGGGGAAATCAATCGCCGGATCTCTTTTTTCATGAGCTCTTTCGCTTCCGGAATTTGAACCAGCTCTTGAAGAGATCTGTGTTTTATACCGTTTTTGACAAATTCACAACCATTTAGCACTACCAGAAGCCCCAGAAACTTTTTGTCCTGTCCTACCACCATGCATTGGTCAATGTACTTGCTTTGCTGCAGATGCATCTCCATGGGCTCGGGTTCCACATTTTCGCCGCTGGAAAGGACAATGGTGGCTTTCGAGCGCCCCAGTATTTTTAGGCAGTCGTTATAGGTAATCATGCCGAGATCGCCGGTGTGGAACCAGCCGTCCCGGATCGCAATTTCAGTGAGGTTTTTTTCTTTGTAATACCCCTTCATAACCTGTGGGCCACGAACCAGTATTTCCCCGCGTTTGCCCCGTCCTCCAAACTCACATGCTGGATCAGGAAAAAGGGTTTCCCCCGTTTCCGGATCAACAATGCGCAGCTCGGTCTCTTTAATGGGCGGGCCAACCGTGCCGACAACAAGGTTAAGCTTGGGACGTACCGATATTACCGGCGATGTCTCTGTCAAACCATAACCTTCAAGAACCGGAATGCCCACATAATTAAAAAACTTGTCGATATGGATGGGGAGTGCCCCTCCACCCGAGATGGTAGCTGCCAGGGAACCTCCGGCACCCAGGCGGATGCGCTCCAGCACGGCAGCATTAAAAAAGCCGTACCACGGCAGCACCACTATCCATCGCAAAACGTGAAAGGGCATCAATAGCGATCGCTTCCAGGCAGGCTGCCTTTTAAGTTTCAAGTCTTTATTTGTGATGAAGTATTCTGAATTTTTGTATTGTTTTGCCAGGAAGTAGGCAATTTTGAATAGCAATCGCCTGACCGGATGCGACTTTTTGATGTTGGCCAAAATCTTTTCATGTATCTTTTCCCATAGCCTTGGTGCCGAAGCCATAAACGTGGGCTCCACATTCTGCATATCTTCGCTGAGGGTAATGATTCCCGAATAGTAGGTGCACCCGCCAAAACTGATGGTGTACATCTCTATGATCCGTTCAAAAACATGCCAGATAGGCAAGACAGACAGGGTGCGGTCTGTGCAGTTGTGGTGTCCCGGCAGGTTACGGATCTGCGACATCATGTTGTCATGGGTGAGCATCACCCCTTTCGGTGTTCCTGTGGTGCCTGATGTATAAATCAGTGTAAACAGGTCGTCGGGCCTGATCCCCGCAATCCTTTCTTCCGCCTTTCGATCACCCCGGTTTCGCAGTTCCTCGCCTTTATGGCAAATGTCTTGCATACGCAACACACCTTCCGGGGGCTCTGCAGCAGGATCCAGCATCACGATATGCCGGAGCGCGGGCAGTTCCTCCTGCAGCTTAAGCAAACGAATGGCAAGCTGCTTAGTTTCGGCAAAACAGAATGTGATACCTGCATGATCGACGATGTATTTCAACTCCGCATCCGATACATCCCTGCCGCGGGGAACATCAGCAGCACCACAAAGCTGCACGCCATAGTCGGCAAGTATCCATTCGTAGCGGTTGTCGCCGAAAAGACCCACATGATCACGCGCTTTCACACCATAAGCGATAAGTCCTGTGGCCAGGTTCAGCCCCTGCCGGTAAAGCTCTTTATAGGTTACGGGTTGCCACTCTTGTGCAGACTTCCTTGTGGCAAAGGCCGGCATATCATCAAAGCGCTTCGCCGCTTCGCCGTAGAGCAGCGCAAGATTGTCTGCTTCTGTGCGTTCAAATCTGGCATATTCCATAGAGGTATGTGTATATGTAAGTACCAGTTAATCAGGTCGCAAATATACAACTATTTTAAATAAACATTCAAGAATTGTTAAATTTTTTTTAAGATTTTTTTTAAAAATCATTCTTAAAAATAAAATGAAAATATTTGCCGGTCAGATTCGGATGCAATGTATCCTAAATGCATCGTTCAACTGCTTTTGAAACGGGCCAATACATTCAACGGGCGAGTAAGGGAAAGCGGCGTTCGGTCGCATTCACCGTTACAAAAATTGAGGCGGGGAAGAAACCAGCAAAACCACTGAAAGCCTTATTGGTTATACTACTTGCTGTGGTGCTTTTATTTTTATCTTTGTCAATATATCTTGCTTGTCTTTTTTCTCTTCTTCAATATCATAATCATCCTGAAGGCCAAGCCAAAACTTTGCAGTAGTTCCAAAATATGACGAAAATCTCAGGGCTGTATCAGCAGTTATTCTCCTTTTACCTTTAATAATCTGTGAAACACGAGTCTGTGGTATTTCGGTATCCTTTGATAATCTGTACGCAGTTATTGAAAGAGGACGTAAAAACTCCTCAAGTAAAATCTCTCCGGGATGTATATTTGCTAATCTGTTCATTATTAATCCTCCAATTATTTAATGATAATCTGTTATCTCAACATCGTGTGCATTATTATCAATCCAACGAAATACAATTCTCCATTGGTCATTGACCCTGATGCTATAAAACTCGGAACCTCTTAATTTCTCAAGCCTGTTGGATGGTGGAATTTTCAAATCAGTCCAATTTTGAGAATTGTTGATCATCCTTAATTTTCTTCTTCCAATCTGCTGTATCTCAAACGGTATCTTTTTTACTCGTTCTCCATTCCAAATTTTCCCGGTATCCCTTGAACCAAATGATACAATCATATTCTCGTTTTATGATACTAACGTCAAAGATAAGCATTTTGTAGCGAATTATCAAATAATTCTCAGGATGTTAAATTTTTTAATCTCCATTAGATAATGTACCTACCTGTAAGGACTCACAATTATTTTGAAATCTCAGAAATAGTATATACTTTTGTGATATACTAATTATAAATATTATGAAAACACTCTCTCTTAAGCTAGACGAAGTTGTGTACAAAGAAACCGAGCAGCTTTTAGAAAAAATCAAAAAGCCTAGAAATCGTTATATCAACGAGGCTCTTAGCTATTATAATCGTCTTCAGAAAAGAAAACTGATCGCTAACCAATTAGCGGCAGAGTCAAAAGTTGTGAGTGTGGATTCAATGGCCATTCTCTCTGAATTCGAAAAACTTGAAGGTCATGAAAGCTAAGCAGTTTGAAGTTTGGCTGGCAAACCTTGATCCAAGTTTTGGCACCGAAGCTGGGAAAACAAGGCCGGTTCTGGTTGTACAAACGGATTTATTGAATAAGATTCACCCATCCACCTTAATTTGTCCAATTACAACGAATGTTTATCCGGAAAGCCGGATACTGAGGGTCAATATAAAAAAGGGTGTTGCGCATGTAAAAGAAGATTGTGCTATAATGATCGACCAATTGCGGGCAATTGACAACAAAAGATTATTTAAAAAAATTGGCAAGGTGCCTGGTGGTATATCAGATAAGGTAAAAGAGAACCTGAAGATAATCCTTGAGTTGGATGAATAAGTCGCGAGACGCTGATAAAGTGGCTTAACCAAGAGGGTTTCACTGTTATTCAAAGCGATGTAAACCGTATAAACAATTGCAGATGTTGAAAAGATGTTGTCCAAAGGGATCAGACCATTACCCTTTTCATCTGTTTATAATTTTGTAACTATTAGTTTTTTAGACTTTTGTGATTTATTTTCAGGGCGCTGGTGTGGTGTTGCCAACATTTACCCAGGGCGTTGCCCTTGGGCTGAATTAATTTGCCCTTCAGGGCGTTCCAATTACCGGCGCGAATCCTCCTATCTCCCATCTCTCAGTTCTCAGATCCCAGCTCCCAGCTCCCATAATCATCTCTCCTTTGCGTTTTTTGCGTAATTTAACCTTTGCGGCCTTTGCGAGGAATAAAGAGCAACAGCGGATTGCGGTTGATTTTTTCACCGCAAAGACGCAGAGCACGCAAAGAAAATGTGCAAATTTATCAATGTATCAATGTGCAAATGTACAAATGACGGTCCTTTGCGTTTTTTGCGTAATTTAACCTTTGCGGCCTTTGCGTGGAATAAAATGTTTCACGCAAAGCTCGCAATGAAAGAAAAGCCCGCAAAGCTACTGCTTACTTAGCTACTTCTTACTTCTTACTCTTCTCTTAAGTCCCTTAAGTCCCTTAAGTCTCTTAAGTCTCTAAAGTCTCAGCTCCCAGCTCCCAGCTCCCAGCTCTCAGCTCCCAGCTCTACCTACTTCTTACTTCTTACTCTTCTCTTAAGTCCCTTAAGTCTCTTAAGTCTCTAAAGTCTCAGCTCCCAGCTCTCAGCTCTCAGCTCCCAGCTCCCAGCTCCCAGCTCCCAGCTCCCAGCTCCCAGCTTCCAGCTCCCAGCTCCCAGCTCCCAGCTCCCAGCTCCCAGCTCCCATAATCATCCCCCTGTGTGTCAAAAAATCCTGTCATGGGCGTTTCATGTTATTTGTTACTATTTTGTTTGTGAAAAATTCATTTTTTAAACATAAAAGCCTGTCTATAAATATATAGACAGGCTTTTCTATGGTAGCGGGGACGGGAGTTGAACCCGTGACCTTCGGGTTATGAATCCGACGCTCTAACCACCTGAGCTACCCCGCCGGTTAAGGTGGTGCAAAATTATAAAACAATTTTAAACTACAAACGCTTTTCTGTTTTTTTACCAAAATCAGCTTCCCGGCTAAGCAAGGCATCCTTTCTTCGCTTGCGCAGTTTTGTCAACTGGGTCAGAAATAAACCACCAATCACGATCAGCATCCCGATGATACGGCTCAAATCAATCACCTCCTTCAAAAACAGGAAGGATGTTATGGCCGTGACAACCGGAATGAGGTTCGCAAAAATGGCTGTCCGGGCTATTCCAATCACACGAACACCTGATGTATAGAACATAAAAGCAAGGGTTGATCCGAATACCGCAAGGGCAAACAGGGAGGCAACAGCCTGCCAGGACGGCCGGATGTGTATAAATTCACTTAGGTCCATCACCAAAAAAACAGGCAAAAAGAAGAGTGCCCCCAGGAAATTCTGCACCAGAATAATGGTGAATGAAGAATATTTGGCAGCCAGCCTCTTCAAAAATATAATATTCACCAACGCAGAAAAAACGGCAAAAAACAGCCAGAAAACGCCCACCGGTGAAGCTGTAAACTGCAGGTCGGCATCCAGAACCATGATCAGAACCCCGGTAAATGAAAGAATAAAACCCATCACATTGAGGTAAGTAACTTTTTCACGGAAGGCCACATACCCCAGTATGGGAGAGAAGACCGGGATGGTGGCGATAACCACTGCCGCCACCGTTGGCGAAACATGATACACACCGAAATTCTCCCCGATAAAGTAAAAAAACGGCGAAAAAAGGGACAGTATCAGGAAAGCCTTGTAGTCAGAGCGATCAACCCGTTCCGTGTAACGCCTTACCTTAAAAATGATGAACATCAGGATGGATGAAATCGTAAGCCGGATCAGCATTACCGTGATGGGCTGGTAATAAGTAAAGGCCGTTTTTGTCCAAACATAGGATACCCCCCAGAAAATCACCGCAAGGCTTATAAGGGTGTATATATACCATATGTTTTGTTGCCGTTGAATCATCCCGGACGATGCTTTTTAGTTGAAATCTTAATTGTATTCGAAAAAAAGATGTTTATAACTCCTGATCAATCCTGCATGGCGACGCCATCCGTTTTCGCCCGCAAAAGTAATCAATTTGCCCCTTTCAAATGTTAAAGTCTGGATAAGCTGATTTTTAAAGTCACCACATACTTCCCAAATTATTCGGAAGCAATATAAATTATAGTTTTGTTTGATGATTGTTTTTTGGATGGTTATTTTTGTATGACAATAGGACTTATATCAATCAAAGATATTTTAGAACACGACAACTGCATCAAACCCGCCCAAAAATCATCAATATGAAAATCATCTTGTTTATTAGTCTGTTTGTTTTTTTTATTTCAGAGTTAACCGCCAGCACACCGCCCTTTGATTTTGGCAGCGTTTCACAGGAGGAACTCGATCTGGAATATTTTAGAAATAAATTTCCCGACGAGCCGGCTGTGATTATTGGCGATATCGCCGATTGTAAATTTAATTTTAACAACGACTCACGCCGTTTTCAGTTTGTGTTCGAACGACACACCCGCTTTATGATACTAAGAGAAGAGGGCTTGAGTTATGGGGATTACAGTATTCCGTTTTATGTATCCGACATAGGACAAGAGAATATTCGAAGGTTCAGGGCTTATGTTCACAATCTTGACGGCGACAGGGTAAGAACAACAAGGATAAGACCGAGGGAAGGCTTTGAAAATGATTTGGGAAACAACTGGAAAGAGCTGGTCTTTGCTTTTCCCAACGTTAGGGTAGGAAGCATTATCGAAGTAAGATATGAGCTTAACTCGGATTTTCTTTTTCATTTGAGAAACTGGAGATTTCAGCACCGAATACCCATCATGCACAGCGAATACAATCTCAATATTCCGTCATTTTTCAATTACCTCGCCAGGTTCAAAGGCTTTTTCGATCTTGATGTGAACGAACGGCGAAGTTCGCTGCAAACTTTCCGCTATGAACGGCAGGTCTCCATCGGTTATGGGTCGCAAACCGGAACGGGTGGACAAACTTATAATATTTCGGCTTACAGCACCCAGTTCAGATGGGCCGTCAGGAACCTTGAAGGCCTGAGAGTAGAACCCTACACCGATAACATCAATAATTACCTGGGTACGATGTTTTTTGAAATGGTAAGTGAAGAGTTCCCTGACCAGCCAACTGTTCATTACACAACCACCTGGGAAGACGCCGCAAACTACATGCTGAACCACAGGAATTTTGGCGGATACCTGGAAGATGCCGTTGCGGTGACGAGGTCTTTGGTTTCGGGAAATGACAGTGATGATAAGAGAGAGAAAGTGGAATGGGCTTTAAAAACCATTCATGAAAGAATCCGATGGAACCGGAACGCTTCTTTTTTTGCCGGAAATTCACCTGATATGGTATTGGCTGACGGTTCAGGTAATAGCGCAGAAATTAATCTGCTGCTTGTGAGCCTGCTGAGAAGTTTGGGGCTGGAAGCTTATCCTGTTGCCGCAAGTACTGTTAGGAACGGTAGGTTGTTTTCTGAAGAACCCACAATAAACCAATGGAATTATGTAGTGGCGCAGGTAAGATTACCCGGGGAAGAACCATTGCTGCTGGATGCAACAACTGCCTTTCCTTATGCGGGCTACCTGCCGCAAAGGCTAATAAACGGCAGAGGCAGAGTTTTTGACAGGCAGGTCAACGAATGGGTAAACCTTGAAAACAATATTTCCTTTGATTTCCATAAAGCCTATGAGATGGAAATTGATTCTAAAGGAAACCTGGATGGTACATTGATTTATACATGGAAAGATTTTGGTGCATATTCCATACTTCAGGAGCTGTCCACTGCTGACAACGACCGTATTTTGGAAGAATTTACCAAAGAAACAGGTGCCCGGATCACGGATATCAAATTGGGTCAACCCACCCATGAAAACGATACCCTGCAATTAAGCCTGACAGCAACTTTCCATATACCGTCTTACGCACAGGTGTTGGGTGACGAGATTATTATACCAGGCTTCCTTTTTGAAGCCCGCAGGGAAAACCCTTTTACCAGGGAAGAAAGATTGTACCCGGTGGTTTTTCCTTATAATGCCAGCTACACATACGACTTTTTGCTGAAACTTCCCGAAAATGCAAACATTGACCACCTTCCGAGGCCAAGATCAGGACGATGGGGTAGTTTTTCACACAGGTTTAATTTCAGTGAAGAGGCGGGTGCAATCTTAATCAATGGGTTTGTAGAAAACCGCACCAGGGTCGTCAATGAACCCCAGTACAGGAATTTCCGGAATTATATGATCCGATTGGTTGAAAATAATTCAGATCACATTGTAATCAGTCTAAAGTGATTGCTTTGGCAAAATAAGTCTGCCGCGCTGTCCGGCTTTTCAGATTAGCCAGATGGAACTGAGCGTTTGATCCTGTCAAAATTTGTCCGCTGAACATAATTCCGCTTATTTTAGGGCGGGTTGTTCATTACTTGTTTATTTTCCGGGAAGGCTATTGCTTTTTTTTGCATTTTTGCATAAAACTTTAAGGAATGACCCGGCTGGAAAATTATTTTAAACCCTTCAGGAAAAACATTGTAGGCATTGACCAGCGCTACAAAACGCCTTACGGGAAACAGAAGATCATATATGCCGATTGGATTGCCGGCGGACGGATGTACCATCCCATTGAGCGGATACTGACAGAACGCTTCGGTCCCTTTGTTGCAAATACTCATACAGAAGCCAGCGAAACCGGCACGCTGATGACCAACGCCTATCATCATGCCCATCAATTGATCAAAAAGCATGTCAATGCCGGCCCAAACGATGTCATTATCACCGCCGGGAGCGGAATGACCACAGTCATCAATAAGTTTCAGCGTATGCTCGGACTTCGTGTGTGCGGGGAGCTGGCCCACAAAGTTTGTTTGAAGACATCAGAGCGGCCTGTGGTTTTTATTACACACATGGAGCACCATAGTAACCACACTTCGTGGTTTGAAACCATGGCAGATGTGGTGCAGCTCAAACCAGGCGCTGATCTGTTGGTCGATCCGGGTGAGTTGCGTCACGAGCTTGAAAAATACAAAGACAGGAAACTGAAAATCGGATCTTTCACGGCTTGCAGCAATGTAACGGGTATAGAAACGCCTATCCACGAACTGGCACGTATCATGCACAGCTACGGAGGTGTTTGTGTTGCCGATTATGCCGCCTCCGCACCTTATGTAAATATCAACATGCATCCCGGTGACCCGATGGAAAAGCTGGATGCCGTTATGTTTTCACCGCACAAGTTTTTGGGTGGGCCAGGAAGCTCCGGCGTACTTATCTTCGATTCCTCTTTCTATACCAGCAAAGTGCCGGACAACCCCGGAGGAGGTACCGTTGACTGGACAAACGCCTGGGGAGAGTACAAGTATATTGACGACATTGAAGCCCGCGAAGATGGTGGCACGCCCGGATTTATACAGGCTATACGAACAGCCTTGTGCATTGAACTAAAGAAGCAGATGGGCACAGTCAATATCCGAAACCGGGAAGATGAAATGCTGGAAATCCTTTTCGACGGTATCCGAAAAATTCCCCATACCCATATACTGGCCGACAGTGTTGAACATCGGCTTGGTGTCATTTCCTTTTACTTCGATCACATACATTACAATCTGGTGGTAAAGTTACTCAGCGACAGGTTTGGTATACAGGCAAGAGGTGGTTGTGCCTGTGCGGGAACGTACGGACATTTTCTTCTCAACGTGGATTATGAAAAATCCAAACAGATCACGGAAAAGATCAATACCGGCGACTTGTCCGAAAAACCTGGGTGGGTCAGGCTTTCCATACATCCCACCATGACAAACAAAGAATTATTTGCCATATTAAATGCCCTTGAAAAAATCCAAAAACATCACGAAAGCTGGCAGAAAGACTATGATTATCAGCCCCGTAGAAATGAATTTGTGCATAAGCAGGCTCCTGCCGATAACGTGGATAGAATAAGAGAATGGTTTACACTGCCCGACGCCGCCAAAAAACTCCCCGGCAATTTAGTTGTTAAATAACCGTTGCAGCTTTTTTACCTGTGCGTCCCAGATCCGCTGGCTGAAATCAAGATCGACATCCTCCGAATGGTCTGTGATAATGAGCGCTACTTCTGAAGATACCGGTTCATTTTGGATGTGCATTTCTATAAAACGCTCACCACCAATATCATCCAACCATGTAAACTGAACAAATTCGTTTTCCTTAAACCGGGTCAATCTGGCCTTTTGCTCCGAATCCTCCCATTTAAAAACGAATATATCCTCCTCTTCGGTCATGACCATGTCTGCAAACCAACGTGAAAGCCCCTCCGGCGTGGATATTGCCGTATATAATAACCGGGGAGTGGTTTTGAACCCATATTCCAGGGTGAATTTCTTATAGGCGCCCATGACAATCTTGTTTTTATCTACATCTTGCAATATACAAAAAAATAATATCTATTCACAGTTTTTTATCGCTTAAGACAAAGTTTTATTAACCATTTGCTTCCCGCGTTTAGCATTGAAAGGCTTTGGGCGGCACTTCATCCGTCTTCTTTTCTCCGGGCCTGCATTTATGGTTTGATTTTTAGTACTTTTGATGAGCAAGAGAACAAAGTATTTATCCGGTTGTTTCTATTGTAATGAAAGATTTTTGTTTGGAACAGTTTTTGCTTTTTTAGAAGCAGGCAAATATTTGCCGATGGTGTATCTTTTGCAGCCTCTTAAACTCTAACAGAAAGATCTGCTGGTTGCGATTTGTAAGTTATGCAAGACAAAAAAACATCCATCCTTTCAATGGGCTGTGAGTTGCCAGATACCGGAAGTAATGGCAGTTTACCTATTCTCTAATTTAAGTAGAGCAAATTATGAAAGCTATGGGATTGACTCGATATTTTAGGTTGTTGATATCATTTATGATAATCATTGTACTGGCACCCATTGAAAGTTCAGGTCAGTATTTTGGTCGTAACCGGCCAAGTTATCAGCGTTTTGATTTTCACATGCATCAAACGCCCCACTTTGATATCTACCACTATTTTGAAGATGACTCAGTGGTTACGGCTATTGCCAATACCTACGAGAAATGGTACATCAGGCTCCAGAAGGTTTTCAAAGATACCTTTGAAACGAGGAACCCCATTATTGTATATGCAAATCATCCCGATTTTCAGCAAACCACAGCCATAGGCGGCATGATTGGTATTGGCACATTGGGTGTTACGGAGGCACTCAGGAACAGGGTTGTTTCTCCAATCCTTGAAACAAATGCCGGTACTGACCACGTTATGGGTCACGAGCTTGTTCACGTCTTCCAGTTTCGGTCCATGTTTCTCAACGACTCACTCTCCCTGAACTCTTTGCGCAACTTGCCCTTGTGGCTTGTTGAAGGAATGGCCGAATACTTTTCCATTGGCAGTGTCGATCCCCATACCGCCATGATCATGAGGGATGCCATCCATCAGGACAAGTTTCCGGATCTCCGTGACATGACCCGCAGTTATGAGTATAATCCTTATCGCTTCGGGCATGCCTTTGTGGCGTTTTTTGGACGTACGTGGGGTGACTCCCTGATTGTTCCTTTGTTTTCGGAAACAGCCAAGTTTGGATATGAACGTGCAATGGAAAGGGTGGTTGGCTTGAGTGCCCGCACCGTGTCAACACTCTGGAAAACTGCCACAGAGAATCATTTTGCACCATTACTGGAAGATACCACTCGCCATGTGGCTGTTGGTCAGCGAATTCTTTCGAGAGACAATTCGGGAGCCATGAACCTGAGTCCTTCGGTAAGCCCCGACGGTACTATGGTAGCTTTCTTTTCAGAAAGAGACCTCATTTCCATAGACCTGTTCCTGGCCAATGCTCAAACCGGAGAAATCAAGCGCAAACTAGCCAGTGCAACCCGCTCCGGTGATATCGACGGCTACAACTTTTTTGAATCCATGGGAACCTGGTCGCCCGATGGCAGCAAGTTTATCCATGTTGCAGTTAAACGGGGACGCAACTACCTAATAAAGGTAGATGTTAACAGGCCCCGGCGTACCAGGGAGATCCGCGTACCCGGAGTCCCTTCGCTCAATAATCCAAGCTGGTCTCCTGATGGAAGCTATTTGGTTTTCAACGGCCTGGTGGAAGGCCGTAACAATTTATTTAAGTTTAACCTGGAAACCAGGGAAGTTACCCAACTGACCAACGACCGATATTCATATATCCACGCTTCTTTCTCACCGGATGGACGATGGTTGACCTTTGCCACCGACAGGCCCCAGTCAACACAAGCCGAAGATAAGCTAAACCTGAAGATGAACCTGGCCGTAATGGACCTCTCAGATCCCGACAGGCCCATTACAGTGCTGGATGTCTTCCCCGGAGCTGAAAACATTAACCCCGTCTTTACTCCCCAACAGGATGCCATTTATTTCTTGTCAAACAGTGACGGATTTCGTAATTTGTTTCTCTATGAAATGGAAACAGGGGATGTTTACCGGCTGACTGATCTATATACTGGTATCAGCGGTATTACACATATGACCCCATCCATCAGTGTAGCAAGGGAAACCGGTGAAGTATTATACAGTCATTTTCAGAAAGGGGGATATTCCGTATACCGTGCACATCCCGATGAGTTTGACAGGGTACAGGTAGACCCTATGCAGCTGGATATGCATGCTGCAACCCTCCCACCCTATGAACGCCTTGTGCCGGCCATCGTGGATGCCAGTCTTGCCATAGAGCCTATGGAACCCATCCTTCCCCCGGATGTTTTTGAGGAAAAACCATTTGACGGCCGCTTTGGACTGACATTTATCGGCAGTTCGGGTGTCGGTGTAGCGACCAACCGTTTTGGTACCGGTATGGCAGGAGGTGTAAGCATGATGTTCAGCGACATTATCGGAGACAACCAGTTGTTTACCACGCTGGCGGTGAACGGCGAGATATATGATTTTGGTGGAATGGTTGGCTATCTCAATCAGAAGAGCCGTATCAACTGGGGTGCTTCGGTTTCCCACATTCCCTACACATTTAATACATTGAGATTTATACGGGATACCCTTATGACAGAACAGGGGCCCGTGGGCGTGGATAACCTGCAGCTGCTGACGCAACGAACGTTTGAAGACCAGCTGGGATTATTTGCCTCTTTCCCCATCAGCACCACCCGCCGTATCGAAGCAGGCGCCAGCGTTGCCTGGTATTACTTCCGGATTGATGCCATCAACAATTATTATTTTCAGGGCTTCCGTGTTGGTGAAGAAAGGGAGCGCCTTGATGCCCCCGACGGGTTTAACCTTCAGCGTGTGAACCTTGCATACGTTGGCGATAACTCCTTTTTCGGGATGGCATCTCCCATGGCAGGCTTCCGCTATCGGCTCAGCGGTGAACGGATGTTTGGAGAAATAAACATGTACAACGTGGTGGCCGATTACCGGCATTATCTCCGCAGACATCCCTTTACTTTTGCCTTCAGGGGTATACACTATGGACGCTATGGCAAAAATGCCGACAACAGCCTTTTTTATCCGTTGTATCTGGGTTATCCGGGATTTGTCAGGGGGTATGATTATACCACACTCCGCCAGATCGAGAAAACCTTTGATGATGCATTTACATTTGAACAGCTTCTTGGCAGCAGGGTGATGCTTGGCGGGCTGGAAATTCGTGTGCCATTTACCGGCCCGGAACAACTTGCACTTATCTCCAGCGGATTCTTCTTTACGGAGCTTGCATGGTTCCTGGACGCGGGGGTAGCGTGGACAGGCGATACACGCATTACGCTTGACCCATCAAAAGGTATGGACCCCGGCCGTCGTTTCCCTGTGTTCAGTACCGGTCCATCTCTTCGTATCAACCTCTTTGGAGCACTCATTCTTGAACCCTACCTGGCATTTCCGTTCCACACAAGAGGCATCAGAGAAGGCGTGTGGGGGCTGAACTTCTTGCCAGGTTGGTAAAGGTAAATGTGTAAATTAGCTGATGTGCAAATGTGCAAATTAGCTGATGTGCAAATATGTAAATTAGCTGATGTGCAAATGTGCTGATTTTATGGAGGGGTTTATTTGGGGATTCGTTTTTTTGTTGTGGAGATTATTTTTCCAAGAATCTTTTTAATACCAGCTATTTCACTAAGCAAGCCTCCGGGATTCGGATAGTTCTCAGATGATTCACATAATAACAACCAATATTCGGTTTCTTCGGCTTCTTTGCCCGCGATTTTTATTTTGTGACAAAAGTCAGCAACGCTCTCAGCGTTTTGTGCTTCACGGATTGATGCACCAACAGATGTTCCTGCTTTCATTAATTGATTTGCAATGACAAACTTCCTTTGCTGTTCAAGCAATTCACAGTATTTGATTATATTCAAAGCAAAAGAAAAACTTATTTCTAAAACCGCATTCTTTTGAGCCATTATTTGATGAATATGAGTGTTGTCATACAAATATTCATCAAAGATAATTAAAAAATATTTGATATTAAAAAAACATATTTTTATTGCAAAAAACTGTTATATTTAAACCACTAACAAACCACCGACTAATTATCATACCCCCTCACTAAACCACCTCTCCATGCGTACATTTACACATTTGCACATTGGTAGATTTGCTCATTGATACATTGGTACAATAGCTAATTGGTAAATTTACCCATTGATAGATTGGCACCTTGCACATTTGCAAATTGATACATTGGTACGTTTACAAATTTGCACATTTACTCATCGGTTTTCACTTCCTCCATCGCCTTGGCCAGCGACGTTTCTTTTGTGTAAAAGCGTCCCCATTTGGTCGACGGATCGGGTTTCGTGGCCAGTGAAACGATGATCAGAGCGAGGATGGAAGCGCTGGCTGCGGGCAGGATGATGTATTGCTCGCTTAACAGTTGTGTGCCGTACAAGTTTGACATGATGGAGTTGGTAATAGTGATGAAAAGGGTGACGCCCATACCGGTAGCGATTGAAGCCACGCCACCGGATACGGTCACCCGTTTCCACAGGAATGCCGCCAGAAGGGCAGGAGTAAGGCCTGCCCCAACCATGGTATAAGCGGTTAGTGCCATAGCCAGAATGGTTTCGAACTGCGTGAGGATCAAATAAGCCAGTAAGCCCAGCAAAACCACCATCACACGCTGAAACACCACGATCATTTTGGGATCTGCAGTTTTATTGATAAACCGTTGGTAAACATCCCTGGTGAGGTTGGTAGATGGTGTCAGCAGGAAACTGTTGCCTGTCGAGGTGATGATGGCTACAGATGCTGCCAGCAAAAGCAACCCTCCCCATACCGGCAACCCCACTTCAGTGCTGTATCGCGCTGTATGCAGGATAATCCTCTCCGCATTTTCTGCAGCCAGGAAAAGTTCAGTTGAGCTTAATCGTTCCATCACATTAAAATGGCTGAAAGCGAATATTGCCAGTGAAGCCAGGGCTGTTTCCACCACAATGGTTCCTGAAACCCAAAAAACAACGGCTTTTTTTGCTGATTTTTCGTTTCGTGCAGAAAAGAACTTTTGGTACATATTGGACTCGCCGAGCAGGAGAAAGAAGGTAGGTAAAAATATCCCCATTGCCCAGAAAAAGTTTTTGTCGCCAAAAATCTTGAAGTGCGACGGATCCAGTGTTGCTGTGAGGTGTTCGGCGCCACCGATATTGATGAACACGATGGGCGCTGCCACAAGCATTGCCACCGTAATCACGGCTCCGTTGATGACGTCCACTGAGACAATTGATAACATCCCCGCAAAGGCGGTGAAGGTAATGATAAATGCCGCGGTTAGCAACACACCCTGCCACTCAGGAATGCCGGCAACCAGGTCCAGGACAAATCCGCCGGCACGGAACTGATATCCCACGATGGTTGTATAAGCGATCACGATCACGATGGTGCCGAGGATTCGTGCGTATTTGTTGTATCTCAGCTCCAGAATGTCCGGCACGGTGTATTCAGCGATACGGCGCACACGGGCAGCCAGGAAGAAAACAATGATGATGCCTATCCATGCACCTGCTGCCATCCAAAGTTCGGAGAACCCCACTTTTACAGCCAGTCCGGCGCCGGCCAGCAAACTGCCTGACCCCATCCAGGTACAAAGCAGTGTGCCTACCAGACGGGCGGTTGACACCGAGCGCCCGGCAACCATAAAATCTTCCTGGTTTTTAACCCTGAAACTCTTGTAAATGGAAATGCTCATCAGCAAAACCAGGTATCCGATAACAACCCACAGGAATATCATAATCAGTAGTTTTAGTTTGGTTCGTTTTTTACACTGCGGACAAAGGTAAAAATTTTTGTTTTTAAAATCCTGTTCTGCATTTTTTTCAAGCTCCCAGGTTACCTGTTTAATGCCTTAACAAATGGACTGCTTGCTTCTATTTACCTTTTGCTTGTCGGCCTTAAATCAAATTGATCCTCTTTGCGCTTTGCGTGAATTATTTTGCGGCCTTAGCGAGGAAGAAAAATTCCGCGCAAAGATCGCTGAGATAAAGACACGCAAAGAAAATGTACCAATTTATCAATGATAAAATGTATCAATGATTCGATTATCAATGATCAATGAAAAATTTTTGTTATGATTGACTGATCAAGCCCGGCCTATAGAGGTGGTGGCAAATCAGTTCCCGTTTTCCTGCCTGCTTCATACTTTTTATCCTGTGCCAACATTTTACTGCATACTGCCTACTGCTTACTAACTACTTTTTACTTTCACCCCCTCGCCCCTCTCTCTTTCGCCCCCTCCCTCATTCTCCACCTCACATCGACTTACCTTAACCTAAAACCGCAACCGAATTTGTGCTTTAACTTCCGTGCGGGTGTTTTCGTCAATGGTCTCCAGTCCGGAACCTGACGAATTTCGGTTGGTATAGGTAGTGTTTGCCAATCGCATGTATATATCCACTTGTCTGTGAACGCGGTATCTGATCAGTAAATACGTGCGAAACCCTTTGTCTGAGTAGAAGGGAAATGAGAAGGCATACAACACATCATGCTCATAGGCATATATACGTGAATCAAACCCGTCTGTGTCAAAAAGTGCATATCTGATGGTTATGGCAAAAGGACTGGAAAGGTTGCGGTAGAGGATGTCCTGGTAAACCATATATCCCTTTTGTATTTCGTCGCCGTAGCGGTGATGGATCATTTCCAGCCTGTTTCTTATGGAAACAGTTTGACTTACCGCATATGAAAGGTGAAGCCGGAATTGTGTCCGGACCACATCTTCCAGGTGCCTGATCATGACCGGATCCCTGGTATTGAGTGGTTTGGTTTTTTGCCGGAAGCGCGCGATCAGTTCGGTGTTGCGAGCCGGCCGGTAGTGGAGGCTGACAAGGTAATCGCTGCCCATAGATGGCATGTATGTTCTGAACTTCATCCAGGGAAATCTAAAATGATCGGCAAATGCATGTATTCGGATGGTTGGAGTCAGCCTGACGGATGTTCCGACATATACCCCGGATTCATTGGCTGCCCGTGTGTTTTCGCCGAATGAAGCAGTCATGGGGTTCTGGTATGCTCGGTCGTAGTGCCGCCATGCTAACGAAAAGGAAACCCTTCTGTGCAGACTGATCATGAGTCCATTTAGAAAAGCAACCCTGCCATTGTTTCCCATGGACACTTCGCCGAACAGATTGATATTGTGTGCGAGGTACTGATAATCGAAACCCATTGCCTGAAAATAATGATGGCTGAAATCGAACTGGTTATAAAATGAAAGATTTCGCTGGTATTGGGCTGCCAGTTGCATGTGGTAAGCGGTGACTCCAAGACTTAACCGGTTTTTTTGAAATCCAAGATTGCCTCCCCAAATGGTTTCCAGCACTGCATTTTTTCCTTCAAGCTCACGGGGTGTCCTATGGAGTCCGGATTGCTGCAGGCTACTGATGACCATGGGATTCCCTTCATCATCGGCGGGAGCAATAACGTTGGCATCACGATGTTTGGAGGAAAAGAAGCCGGTCAGCCGGAACGGTCCCCACCGAGTTGTTGCACCAACTCCGCGCATAAAGTTGTTTTCATCCACAGAGGTGTATTGACGAAGGCCGGGCCCGTTCTTTTTCACAGCAATGGCTTCAGCGCTTTTCCCGAAAGCCATGCCAGACCACAATGTAAGCCCCTGCCCGAATTGTGCCTGGTAGTCGCCAACTGACAAGGCACTTATCCGCCCAAAATCACGCAGATGCAGGTGTGCCGAATAAAAGTCAAAACCCCTGGGTTGGGACCCCCTGAAAAACTCTTCCCCCGGATCTTTTTCTGCGGTAATTCCGAAACTGATATTCTGATACCATGTAAATCGGTATCGGCTGTACAGCCGATAGGGACTGCCTAAGTATCTGGCGTTTGGATTAGCATGAAGCTCTTCCGGGTCAATAGGCGCATAGCCTCTTTGTTCTTCAAACAGCTGCTGGTAGCGAAGAAAAAAAACATGGCTGCCATCGCGGAGCATGCTGTCGAACCTGAAATGCCGGCGCGGATGATCATCCGACAAGGTTACAAAAGGCAACATCGTTTCAATGGTTTGCATGTCGAAACCATCAATGGTTTGCAATTCATATATACTGATGAGTTGTCCGTGTTCCTTTATATGAAGCAAAAGATTGCTGATCTGGATGTCGTTTAGCATATAAAGCTGTCTTAACTCCTCCGTATGGGTGTTGTTGAGATTTATCGGCCTCGACAGCAGCCATTCCAGTTCCTCTGCCAGGGCTGCGAATTCTGCACCGTCAGCCTCCGACATTTCAACAAGACTTTCTACATGCTGCATCAGTTGTTCCTGTGCATTCTCCTGCCCCTCCTGGGCATGAAGGATTTGGTGAAATGAACAAATTCCGGTTAGTATCAGGATGATCAATGAGTTTTTCATTTGTTTTTCATTTTGCAACTAACTGTGTTGCGGTCTTTTATAGATTATTTTTAAGCTGCCCCTTCAGGGCGTTCCGTTTAACACCGCAAATCCTCTCACAGTTGCTGCGAATGCATAATACAGCCTTTCTTTGCGCGTTTTGCGTGATTTAACTTTTGCGGCCTTTGCGAGGAAAAAAGAGCAATAGCGGATTTCGGTTGATTTTTTCACCGCAAAGACGCAGAGCACGCAAAGAAAATGTACCAATTTATTAATGTGAAAATGTACCAATTTATTAATGTGAAAATGTACCAATGTGAAAATGTATCAATGATTCGATTATGAATGATCAATGAAAAATTTTTGTTATGATTGACTGATCAAGCCCTGCCTATAGAGGTGGTGGCAAATCAGTTCCCGTTTTCCTGCCTGCTGCATACTTTTTATCCTGTGCCAACATTTTACTGCATACTGCCTACTGCTTACTAACTACTTTTACTTTCACCCCCTCGCCCCTCTATCTTTCGCCCCCTCTCTCCCTCTCTCCTTCGTCCTCCCAGCTCCCAGTTCCCAGTTCCCAGCTCTCATAATCAATCTCCCTTGTGCGTAAAACTCAAATACCCGGCTAATTTCATGCATACACACATTTTGAAGTGTTAAAAATGCTGTTTCCACCATTATTTGAAAGTATATATCAAACCAGCCTGTGGTGAATAACCCAACACATAGTGGTAGGAGGATGCAAGGTCCAGTTGCCATTGCCCGAGGGATATTCCGAATCCGAATGTGTTTTCCATGGGCATGGTGCTGATACCGGCCCGCAGGTAGATATGATGACCTAAACCGTATTCAACTCCGAATTTTGGTTGGATGGGGTGGCGGATATCTTTTTCCGCTTCCACGCTCATGGTAAGGTTTTCTGAAAATTCCACCGACAGGCCTAAGCGGAAAATAGCCGGGTATCTTTCTTCCATATCCAGGTATTTATGTTTTGTGAGCATTGAGCGATTTGGATTAACCAGGTGGGCGCCTGCAAAAATGCGATCCCGGACTTCATATATCATGCCCATTTCTGCGACTACTGCCCCCGTTTTACCGTATCCCTCTCCGATGGAAATAAACAGGTAACTTATTTGCATGCCTGCAGAAAGCCTTTCCCCAAACGTACGTGAATAGGCAATGCCTGCTTTTCCTTCCCGGTAAAGGTCGAAGCCGAAGTGTTTGACAGAGAATCCCAGATTTCCGATGGATGCCGGCATTACCACTGCCAGGGCCGTTAATGACATTTCAGGTAACAAAAAACGGTTTTCTGAGTACATAGCTGCCGTTGTGTGGCGGATACGTGCCATTCCTGCCTGGTTATGGCTGATGCCCCAGAAATCATAGATGGCAACGGATGCATTTGCCATGCCCGCCAACCTGGCTCCTGCAGGAAAGCTTCCTGCCATGGCGGCTGTAGCAAACAGGAAGAGTATAATGAACATTGATTTTGACAATACCTTCATGGCTGTGAATTTTTTGCCAAAATAATACATTTATCACAAAAAAAGCATAAAAAAAAGAAATAAAAACGTTATTGGAGTGAATTATGTATTAAGCGGATTTCTTGGGGAAAACAAAGGAATTCAGCAAAGGGGCGGTTTTCCCGGCCTGTTGCAAAATCCGATGCTGCATGCGCAAGTTGATCCGATAGCTCCAACCGCTAAGGCGATAATGACCTATATGTTTTGTTTGCGGGTGTTTTCTGAGAATTAGATGATCAATGATTGAAAATGAGCGAATGACATTGTTGGACTAATTATGATTGTTGCATAAATTTCATGTATATTTGTTTGCTCATAGTTTTTTCCGATTTGATTTATTCATATATAAGAAGATTTTTTAATGATGAAAAAACCAAAAAAGGAAACATCTGAGCCGGATGATCCTCTTGTGAGCAAAAAGCGTTTCTTTGATGTTGACCACCGTGTTTTTTGGCCTTCCGCGGTTATCATTGTTTTTTTTATTGCTGTTACATTGATTGTGGGGGCACCCATGGATCGGGTTTTTGCTATGATCCAGGAAGGCATTTCGCATAATGCCGGATGGTTTTTTGTTTTGTCGGTCAATTTCTTCCTGGTATTTGTATTGGTGATGTCAATAACAAGGTACGGCAATATTCGGCTTGGAGGACGAATGGCGAAGCCTGAGTTCAGCACAACGGCCTGGTTTGCCATGTTGTTCAGTGCCGGAATGGGGATTGGCATTCTGTTCTGGAGTGTGGGAGAGCCCATTTTGCATTATGTAACACCTCCCTTAGGAAGCGGAAGTACGGTTAGGTCGGCCGAGGTTGCCATGCAAACTACCTTTCTGCACTGGGGTTTGCATGCCTGGGGTATTTATGCCCTTGTTGGAATGTCACTGGCATTTTTTACCTTTAACAAAAAGCTGCCGCTGACAATCAGCTCTGTTTTTTTCCCTTTGATAGGGAAACGGGTGCATGGCGGATTGGGTAAATCGATCAATGTACTTGCTGTTGTTGCTACTTTGTTTGGCCTGGCTACTTCATTGGGACTTGGGGTTCAGCAGGTGAGTGCCGGGCTCGAGCATCTGCTCGGTTGGGAAGATAATGTAACTACCCAGGTGATTCTGATCGGTGTCATTACCCTGGCAGCTACTGCTTCTGTGGTTGCCGGGCTCAGTCATGGTGTAAAGCGCCTCAGTCAGCTAAATATCATCATTGGAAGCTTTTTTCTTCTTTTTATGCTGATTGTTGGACCATCACTGTTTATTTTAGGTTCCTTTGTTCAGAACATTGGTGGTTACCTGGATAATTTCTTTGCTTTGAGTTTCTGGACGGAAACCTATCAGCAATCTGACTGGCAGAAAGGATGGACGGTTTTTTACTGGGCATGGTGGATCAGCTGGTCTCCTTTTGTAGGGATGTTTATCGCCCGCATATCCAGGGGGCGGACATTGCGCGAATTTATCCTGGGGGTGTTGATTGTACCAACCATCATTACATTTTTATGGCTGTCGGCCTTTGGTGGTTCTGCCATTTATCTGGAGCTGAATGCAATTGCCGACATTTCCGTAGCTGTTTCTGAAAACGTGGCGACTTCTCTCTATCGTCTGCTGGAGCAGTTTCCCCTGGGATATTTTACTTCCATTGTTGGTGTGGTTCTTGTAACCAGTTTTTTTATCACATCTTCCGACTCCGGCTCACTTGTAATTGACAGTCTGACTGCAGGAGGCAAACTTGATGCGCCTGTTGCACAGCGCGTTTTCTGGGCCGTAACAGAAGGTGCTGTGGCTGCCGTTTTGCTTATTGGCGGGGGGTTGGGTGCGTTGCAAACTGCATCTATCATTACCGGCTTGCCGTTTGCCTTGGTGTTGATCATTATGGCTTATAGCTTGCTGAAAGGACTTAGGGAGGAACATTTTAAGCTGATGCGGTATGAGATTGAAAAGGAAAGAAAGTCTTATCAGGAAATCATTTCCGATGTCATAAAAAAAAGAGAGAAAAAAAGCAAAAAATAAATCAATATGGCTTCATTTAAAAATATCATCATATGTCTTGATCTCACCGAGATGGATGAAGTGCTGATCAAGTATGCCAACTTCCTCACCAGTACCTTTGAGTCAAAGAAACTCACCTTTATTCATGTTATGGAAACCATTGATATTCCGGATGAGTTAGCCGAAGCTTTTCCGGATATGGATAAGCCGTTAAACGAAATCATCCGGGAAGAAATAGAGGAGCAGGTACACGGGTTGTTTGAGCACGCTGACAAGGTGGAAATAGATATCATTCTTGATAGTGGTATCCCGACAGAGCAAATTATTCAGCATGCCCGAAAGCGTCGTGTTGATCTGGCTTTGCTTGGAAAAAAAACAGGTTATGCAGGCGAAGGGGGTGTTGCAAAGCGAATTGTGGGGTTGATGCCCGCCACGGTGTTGATGGTAAGTGAAACATCACCTCATCATATAAATAATATTCTGGTGCGGATGGATTTTTCAAAAATGTCGGCTATGGCCCTGAAAACCGCTCAAACCATTGCCGGTCATACCCAGGCTAAGGTGGAGTGCCATCATGTGTATAAGCTTCCGCTTGACTTTATGCCGCAACAATCGCCATCTGCCTTACAGAAACTAAAGAAACAGATGGGCGGCTTTGTCAGCAAACAATTTGCCGGATTTCTAAAAAAGAACAAAATGGAAGCGGATGCAGTGTGTACATACTCCATTGATCATCATGGAGATGAAGCCCAGATCTTGTACGGGTATGCTATCAAAACCGGGGCAGACCTTGTTCTGGCTGGTTCAAAAATTAAATCACCACTGGCCAATGTAATGCTCGACAGCACTTCTGAAAAACTGGCTTCTCCCAATAAAAGCATTCCGGTGATGGTTGTCAAAGACCAGAAACAATCCATCGGGTTTTTAAAAGCATTGTTCGATTTTTAAAATCAAAGAGTTATGAGAAATTTTGCTATATGGTATATACTGTTTTCTTTCGTTTTAATGGCAGGTTGTGCTGAGCCTGTTCCTGATGACAAGGCTGACAAGAAGGAAATATACATTGTTTATACTGATTGGGCCGAATGTGTGGCATTGACTTGTCTTTCCCAATATTTACTTGAGGATTATCTTGGTTATGATGTAATTACGCGGATGACCGATATTGAGACTGTTTTTGCAGATATTGCTTCCGGTCGTGCTGATGTGTTTACAGATGTTTGGGTTCCGCACACCCATGCCAGTTTCCTGGAACAATACGCGGGTATGTTTGAAGATTTGGGGCCCAATTATTTGGAAGCACGAACCGGACTGGTAGTTCCAGGTTACATGCCGGTGGAAAGTATTCCTGGTTTGCGGGAATTGTATACCGATCCCATTACCGGGATTGACACCAGTGCGGGTATCATGCGCAATACGATGGAGGCCATTCTTGCCTATGAGCTTGAAAACGAGCTTTTGGTACTTTCTGATCCTGAGATGACTCAAAAACTTAGGGATGCTATACTTCGAAGGGAGTCCATTGTGGTTACCGGATGGGAGCCTCACTGGATATTTCACAGGTATGACTTACGGTTTCTGGACGACCCTTTTGGTATTTATATGGAAAAAGAAGCTATCCATTCCATATCCAGAAATGGTTTTTCGGAGGATTTTCCCAGGGCGGCGCGTCTTTTTGAACGAATGGTCCTCAGTGAGCGGCAAATGAACAGCCTCCTTTATGAGGTTGAGCGCCGGCACGATTCAAGGGAAGGGGTTATTGAATGGGTAAAAAACAATGAATTTATTGTGAATCGGTGGGTGAGAGGGTTAATGCCTGAAAGAGAAAAAATCATGTAAGCAGATGCATTCGTCTTTCAGGATGCATATTTTTTCAAATGATATCCACAAAAATCAATTATTTTTACGGTTTCAAACAGACTTTTATGAAAAAGAAACCCTTGCTCACAGTTTTTTTCGCTGCATTGGCCCTTATGGCTGTGGCGATGTTGTTTTTCCAATGTTCAGATTCGGAGCATAAGGAGCTGACTGAACTTCAGGAACGGGCTTTAATATTTGCGGCACCTTTACCTGAACATGCTTTTAAAGATGGGATGGCGCGTTCGGAAGAATTGATCGAACTGGGGAAAATGCTGTTTTTTGAACCGCGATTATCAAAAAGCGGGCTCATCAGTTGCAACACTTGTCATAATATGGCCACTTTTGGTGTGGACCAGCTGCCTGTTTCCATTGGGCATATGTGGCAGAAGGGGCCGCGCAATGCTCCCACCGTGCTCAACGCAGCTTTGCACCGCACGCAGTTTTGGGATGGCCGTGAACCTGATGTGGAATCCCAGGCTCTGATGCCTATCCTGGATCAGCTGGAAATGGCAGCTACCCGGGAGCATGTACTTGCTGTACTTTCCTCAATGCCTGAATATGTAGAGCAATTCGGAAAAGCATTTCCCGGAGAGGATGAGCCGCTGGTTTATGAAAATGTGGGTGTAGCCATAGGTGCATTTGAGCGTATCCTCATCACACCAACCCGGTTTTGTGCTTTTTTGGAAGGTGATGCCGGTGCACTTACAGAAAGGGAGCAAATGGGACTGGCTGTTTTCATGCGTGTTGGATGCCAGGCCTGTCACAGCGGTCCGGCCCTGGGTGGCAACGCTTTTGCTGTTTTTGAAACCCCTGCCGAGCGAAAGTCCGGGCAAAGCGATTCGGGAAGGTTTGATGTAACGCAAAACCCGTTGGATAAAAACGCTTTTAAGATCCCCTCTCTGATCAATATTGCCAAGACCTATCCCTACCTTCACGACGGAAGCGAATGGTCGCTCAGTGAAACCGTGAATGTTGTTGCCCGCGATATGCTGGTCAGGGAACTCAGCAATGAAGAAAATGAATTGATTCTTGCATTTCTGGATGCCCTCACCGGTGAAATTCCCGCTTATGCATTAGAGCTTCCCATATTGCCGCCATCAACCCCGCAAACGCCCCGCCCGGAATTTGATTAAGGCTCTGTTGTGACCAATATTGGCTGTAATTGATTTAAAAAAACGGTGTACTGCTGGTTTTAATATTCCTTTTTTACGACAGTTCCAGGTTGATAATGAAATGCGATACCAGCTGATTGATCATGGATCCACTTGTTTATTTTTTTATGAATGAAGAACCTTCATGATTCCACAGGCAACATGAAAAAAGACGGAGAAAAGGAAAGACAGGTGCGTCCTTTGCAGAAAATGTTTACAGCCGTGCCCCCATCGTATGATTTGATCAACCGGCTGATCACTTTCCGTTTTGATGAGCGTTGGCGAAAGAAAGCGGCAGCTGTTATGCTTGCGGATGAACCCGGACAGGTGTTGGATCTTTGTACCGGTTCGGGCGATCTTGCCATGCATTTGCACAAGAGAGCCGCACCCGGTACGGTCATTTCTGCGCTTGACTACAGCGGGCCGATGCTTGAAGTGGCACGAAAGAAGGCCATAAAGCGCAATGCACAAAGGATCAACTTCCTTTTGGGAGATGCCGCGAACATGCCTTTTGAAAATCATTGTTTTGATGTGATTGGTATCGCATTCGCTTTTCGCAATCTTACTTTCAGGAATCCTGACAAAAATCTTTTTCTGGATGAAATATTTAGGATATTGAAACCGGGTGGTAAATTTGTGGTTGTGGAAACCAGCCAGCCTTCGAATCCGTTCCTGAAGAACTTGTTTCACTTCTACATGCGTCGAATCACTGTTCCTTTGGGCGGCATGTTGTCGGGGCAACGCCACGCTTACCATTACCTGGCCCATTCGGCGATTCACTTTTACTCACCTGCAGAACTCATTGATATGATGAAACATGCCGGTTTTGACCTGGTGCTTCACCGGCCATATTTTGGCGGTATTTCTGCCATTTGGGCATTCAGAAAGCCGGGATAGTTGCTCATGAAACAACCATGGCAGGATTTTGGCGCACATGCGGTTGATTATTCGAACGCGGATGCCGCGGATCGCATTCTGCGAACGCGGATTTTCACTGATTTAATCCGCGGTCATCCGCGTTGCGAAGCATCAGCGTTTATCCGCGTTCAAAAAAAGAAAAAAAATATCACTGAACAAACAAATATAAACACATGAAACCCTATGCCTTGATTTGAGAATCCGGTTTTGCCAGGTTCTATATTGCAGATTATTCATCAAAAATAACCGCCAGCACGGTTTCGCCAACTGCTTTCAGGGTATATTTGTCAATAACATCCATGTTGTCGCCCATGGTGTGCCATTCAGGGAAAAATCCATGACTTGTGCGGTCGTCCTGATGAATGATGTTTATGGTAGGAATATTTCGAATGGTATTCACATAATAATGATCATCGATAATCAGCCCTCCGTCCCTGTTAAGGAACATGTGGCCGTGGCCTAACCGGTGGGCGGTTTCCCATACTCTCCTAACGATTCCCGGAGCAAACATCATGGAATACCCTTCACGCTTGAAGGTGGCGTTGTAAGCGCCAACCATATCCAGCAGGATGCCAAAACGTGCATCATAATTGATGATATGGGGATTTCTTGCCCAATGCTGAGCTCCAAGCGCCCAGCTGTCACGATCCGGGAGGTCGGACATGCGGTGCCGGCCATAATCTTCAGCATCAAAAAAGATAATATCTATACCCACATTTGGTTTGACAGTGCTGATCTGGCGTGCAATTTCCATCAGCACACCCACACCGCTTGCCCCGTCATTGGCCCCGTCGATTGGTCGATAATGGTTTACCGGGTCAGGGTCGTAATCGGCATAAGGCCGGCTGTCCCAATGTGCACAAAGCAATATCCTGCGCCGCTTTTCGGGTTGAAAGACCCCGATGATGTTTTTGATATTCAGAATGGTGCCGTCGTAGGCCCTTACCCTGGTTTCTTGCAGGTAGAGGGTGTCAGCAAACCTTTGCATGTTGTTTGCCAGCCATTTGCCTGCCTCCCTGTGCGATTCCGTATTTGGCACCCTGGGGCCAAACCCTACCTGGCGTTCCACAAAGTAATAAGCCGAATCAGCATCAAAAGTGGGTGGCTCAATACGATGATTTTCAGGTTCCTGCACACGTTCTTGCGTACTGTTTCCAACGCGGCCCTGGCACGCAAAAACGAAAAAGAGAGAAAAAATGACAATACTGAAGCGTTGCATGTGTGGTGTTTTTTTGCAAATATACAAATTAGTTGTGCCACATCGGCTACCGGCATTGCGGGTAATAACTAAAATGGGTGTCTGGTTTGCAAAAACAAGGGATTCTGTTTAAAAAAAGCTATCTTTGTCAAGAAAACCTCTCGAAAGGTAAATGGCATATGGCACACAGCGGCAAAGAACAATCAGAGAGTCGTCTTTTGCGTAAATACCTTGAACTGCAAAATGAATTTGGTATTTATGAAAAGATCATCAACCGTTTGGATGCCATAATCCTTATTCTGGACTTCAATAATTCGAAGATCGTTTATGCCAATAGTCAGTATGAAAAAGTTACCGGCTACCCTGCTGCCATGCAAGCTGAATTTGATATAGACGAACTCAGGTCCCGATATCATCCGGAAGATCGATGCTATCCCGACGAAGCAGTAGAGTATTTGCTGGGTAATCCTGATGGCAGCTTCACAGCTTTTTACAGATTTCTTCATGCCGGGGGCCATTATTTGTGGTTGTTCTCGTCGAGCCAGGTCTTTCGCTTGTTACCGGAGGAGGATATTTTTGAGATCATCACCGTTAGTCTTGACTTTACGGGGCCTGTTAAGTATGAGAAGAGCATGAAAAGCTTTGTTAAGGATCAATTAAGGGGGTTAAACAACACGGAAGTATCAAAGATCAGTAAAAGAGAGCTGGAAGTCTTGAAGTTGTATGCTGCCGGGTTCAATACCAGGGAAGTGGCAGCTAAATTGAACATCAGCCATCATACCGTAAATAATCACAGAAAGAATATGTTAAAAAAACTTGGGTTAAAAAATCTGGCAGCCCTGGTGAATTTTGCGGTTGAAATTGGAATAGATTGATTTACAGTGGTTTTTTTGTATATATATTTATTTTTTGCCTTTTCTATAACCGTTTACGAATCAAAAAAAACCGTATATTTGCAATTGAATTTTCAGCATTGTTTCACAACAGTGGTGTTGCCTGTTAGGTGAGGCTACTGGATGAACACAGGCTACTGCCCAAAAATGTCTACAGACGCCAATGGGTAGAACAGGCTTTGTCGGATTAAGGCACTGCTTAAGGTAGCTTCCC
>SKTQ01000185.1 GCA_007122505.1 Bacteroidales bacterium
AAACCCATTGCCCGCATGGCTTCTGCGCGGGAAGGATCAGGACGAAAGTGATCGGCAGCACGGAAATGGCTTCTTACCTGTGGATTCCAGTAAATACTGTTTTCTTCCTCCTTCGGATCGGCCACACCATAGGTGGTAAACAGGTCAATGAAGCCCGGATAGATCATTTTTCCATCCAGGTCAATGATGGTGGCATCGGCGGGTATCACCGCGCGTCGTCCAACGTCCTCAATGATCCCGTTACGGATCACCAAAACCGATTGCCGCGATATTTCTCCGGGTGCTGTCACAATATCTGCATTGATGAAGGCGAAAACAGCGGGTGTATTATCCCGCAATCCTGTTTGCCTGTGTGTCTGTAAAAAGGCAGTTTTCGGACTTAAAAGAAAAAAAGCCAGTAAAAAAATAAGGATTGAACGCATTGAACAATTTTTACGGTTAAAAACGTGTGGAATAGTTGATAATGAACCGCCATAAAAATAACCAATATTTGTCACAGGCAAAATAAAACTTGTATTTTTGACCTGTCGAAACCAGTCTATTTAATACAATTTTTATTTCTTATGGAAATCAGCGGCACGATCATTTCTATACTTCCCGAGCAGAGCGGAGAAGGACGTAACGGACCCTGGCGAAAGCAGGACTTTATCATTGAAACGGAAGGTCAGTATCCCAGGAAGGTATGTATAAGTGTTTGGGGTGAGAAAATTGACCAGTTTGCCCTTAAAGACGGAGAAAAGATCACGGCATCCGTCAATATCGAAAGCCGCGAATATAATGAACGCTGGTACACGGATGTCAGAGCCTGGAAAGTTGCAAAGGAGAGTGATTCTCCTGGGCCGGGTCAACAGACTTCATCCACTGGACAACCTCCACCTTTTGATGCGCCACCGCCTGAAGATGAATCCTATCCCGCCGGCAGCGATCAGGACGACCTGCCATTCTAAGCCTTTTTTGCCTAATTTCCCGGGCGCTTTAGCCAAATTCTGATCCATCAGTGATATTGATTGGGAGCTGCCTCTATTTATAAATATATTGATATATAAAACTTTCTGCATCTTTTTGTTGTTTGTTTTGTGATGAGGACACCATCTTTGCCACAAGAGGGTGTTATTTGCCAGTAAGACCTTAACAAACATAGCATGTTCAAATCCATATTCTTCATAATTCTTTTTTTAGCAGCTTTTATCCGTGTTTATGCGGTTGAAGACCGGTTTTTGCTGCAGGGACGGGTTACAGACGCTCTGAGCGGTCAAACTTTGCCGGGTGCCACGGTTTTTAATCCGGAGAGCGGTCGTGGCGTTACCACCGATATGGAAGGTGGTTTTGAGATCCTGGTTGCCGGTGGTGAGCAGGATCTCAGGGTTACATATGTTGGGTTTGAGGATTGGAAAGAGACGGTTTCTGTTCCTTATTCCGGAGTTTTGGCCATTTCTCTTAATCCCGTTGAGCGTTTGCTGGATGAGGTGGTCGTTACCGGCCGCCGTCCGGGTGATCATGTGGAGCGTACGGAGATGGGTGTATTCAGGATGGAGGCGCAAACAATTCAGCAAATTCCGGCCATGATGGGAGAGGTAGATTTGATCAGTGCCATCCAGATGCTTCCGGGAGTACAATCGGTGGGAGAGGGTTCCGGCGGGTTTAACGTGCGTGGCGGTGGTATTGACCAAAACCTTATCCTCATGGACCAGGCAACGGTTTATAATGCTTCCCACCTTATGGGTTTCTTTTCTGTTTTCAATAATGATGTTGTTGAAGATATCCATCTCTACAAGGGAAATATCCCTGCCCGTCACGGTGGCAGGCTGGCATCGCTTCTGGATGTCCGCATGAAGGAAGGCAGCATGGAATCCTTTGGCGGCACCGGCGGCATAGGCACCATTTCCAGCAGATTAATGCTCGAAGGTCCGGTTATACGCGACAGGGTTTCATTCATAGCTGCCGGCAGACGTTCTTATGCTGACCTTTTCATCCCGCTTTCCGACAATCCTGAATTGCGTGGCAACAAATTGTATTTCTATGATCTGAATATTAAAATGAATGCTGTATTGAATGAAAGGAACAGGTTACAGTACAGCAGTTATCATGGCAAAGACTACTTCAGGATGGGGCAAAACAGTGTATTTTCTATGGACTGGGGAAATACTACCCACAGCCTTCGCCTGAATCGCATCATGCATCGCGATTGGTTACTCAACGCCCACCTGGTATATACTTCCTATGATTATTCCATTATGCAAAGAGGCGACGCCAACAGCAGTTTCCGCTGGCGCGCCGGCAATGAGGATGTGGGCCTCAAAGCGGATGTTGCCTGGTTTCCTTCTGATGCCCACAATGTGAACATGGGTTTTTCAACGATTTACCACCGTTTTGACCCCGGTTTGCTGACAGGGATCGATGATGAAAGTTTTTTTGGAGAAGTGGGTTCTACCGGTTCCGGTGCTTTGTCACACGCCGTGTATATATCCAATGAACAGACAGTAACCGACGCCTTGTCACTGGAATACGGCCTGCGTTTTTCTGTTTTTCAGGGTATGGGGGCGGCTACGGTTTATCTTTTTGATGACCGGCATGAGTTTGTGGGTGAAACAAGTTATGGCCACGGAGAAATTTACAACACCTGGTCAGGTTTTGAGCCCCGCTTCGGCATAGGTTATGCTTTTCATGAGGATGCAAGCGTTAAAGCGAGTTACAACAGGAATTTCCAGTATCTGCATCTGGCCAGTTACAGTGATGGGGGAAACCCGCTTGATATATGGGTGCCTTCTTCTGCAAGGGTGAGGCCTCAAATAGGAAATCAGTTTGCCCTGGGTTATTTCCGCAATCTGAGACCCTCCAACCAGGTTATTGAAGCTTCTGTTGAAGCCTTTTACAAAACCATGTACAACCAGATTGACTTTAAGGAGAATGCGTGGTTGATGCTCAATCCGAGGCTCGAAGGGGAGTTTCGTTTCGGTGATGCATGGGCCTATGGGGCAGAATTTCTTCTGAGGAAGATTGAGGGTGATCTGACCGGCTGGATTGCATACACCTGGTCAAGAGCCAAGCGCCGGATTGATGAAGTAAACGATGGGATGGTTTATCCGGCATCTTACGACAGGCCGCACAGTCTGAACATGGTGATGAACTACAGGCTTAGCCCCCGTGTTAGCTTATCGGCAGCCTGGGTATATACTACCGGGGCGCCGGTAACACTGCCGGCAGGCCGCTTCGAATACGGAAACCATATCGCACCGGTTTATACCCGTCGAAATGCGCACCGACTGCCCGACTATCACCGGCTGGATCTGGGTGCAACGATCAAAGGCCGTCGGAGTGCACAGGATGGTTTTTACGGTGAATGGACCATCTCGGTTTATAACGCCTATTATAGAAAGAATACATGGATGCTGGACTTTCGTCCGGGCGACCAACCCGGTGAAATGGAAGCATTTAAGGTCTATCTGTTTCCGGTTCTGCCGTCTGTTACGTATAATTTTTATTTTTAGTTAGCGGCGAGCTG
>SKTQ01000191.1 GCA_007122505.1 Bacteroidales bacterium
TGGATCAGGGTCTTATTCGTGATCGCCTTTTTCTTTTATTCGGCAGGTTTGATCGTCTATCTGATTTTATGGATCGTAATCCCAAAAGCAAGAACCATGAGCGACCGTTTGTCCATGCGGGGAGAAAAGGTGAATATTTCAAACATAGAAAAGTCCATTAAAGAAGACCTTCGGGATATCCGGCGAAATCTGGAAGAGCTTGGCAAAGACAGGGAGTCAAAAAAAAAGCCTGACGGAAACTGAACCGGAATCGAAACAAGGCAGGGTGGTAAATGCCTTTGAACGACTCATTGACGGACTTTTTCGAGTGGTTTCTGTTTTGGCCGGCATCTTTTTCTCCATAATTGCCGTAATGGCCATATTATTTTTTATTTCTTTATTGACAGGGATAACACCTCCTTTCTCCCACCTTTTTGATACAACCGGCTGGGTATCGTTGCAAGAGTTTTTGGTTGAACGTGTTCCGGGAATGCTGCTGAGTTACCTGGCGCTGGCCGGACTTGTATTTGTTGTGGGGATACCCTTGTTATTGGTTCTGGGTTTTGGTATGAGTTTGATATTTCATACCGGCGGCATTCACCGATCCTGGAAAATAACAGCTTTCGTTTTCTGGATCATTGGCGTATTTATATTGTATTTCTCTTTTTTATCGGGTGTCGTTTATGCTTTGTTTTGATATTTTGACAAACTACAGACCCATTGAACAAATTGACATTCTTATTACTTTTGTAATTGAGTAGGAATACTCACATACTCCTTCAATTTATCATTACAATCAGATAATAAGAAATACACGATGGCAGCGAAGTCAAAGTACACGCAAAAGCAAAAAAAAGAGATACAGGAAGATTACCGGATTGCACATGAAAGCCGTCAGGCAAGCCTTCTTGGGCGAAGGGAGGTTTTAACAGGCAAGGCCAAGTTTGGGATATTCGGAGACGGAAAGGAAGTTCCCCAGCTAGCCATGGCGAAAGCTTTTCGTGAAGGCGACTGGAGAAGCGGGTATTACCGGGATCAGACCTTTATGATGGCATCGGGGCTGTTGAGTCTGGAAGGATTTTTTGCCCAGTTGTACGGAGATACCGATCTGGATGCCAACCCCGACAATGGCGGTCGTATGATGAACAACCACTTTGCCACCCGAAGTCTTGACGAAAACGGACAATGGAAAAACCTTGTAAAACAAAAAAATTCCTCGGCCGACATTTCACCTACTGCCGGTCAGATGCCACGTGCCCTGGGCCTTGCCCTGGCCTCCAAAGTGTATCGGGAGGAAGCGGGTTTAAAAAACCACCATCAGTTCAGCAACAAGGGCAATGAGGTAGCCTTTGCCACCATTGGAGATGCGAGCACCAGTGAAGGTCATTTTTTTGAAACGCTCAATGCTGCCGCCGTACTCAAGGTACCTTTGGCTGTATCCGTTTGGGATGACGGCTATGGCATCAGTGTCCCTATCGAATATCAGACCACAAAAAGCAGTATTTCGGAAGCCCTCAGAGGTTTTGAAAAGAGCAGTGATGACCATACCGGGATCCGTATTTATACCGGGAAAGCATGGGATTATGAAGGCCTGATTGAAATGTACAGAAAGGGCGTGGATCAATGCCGGAAAGAGCACATACCCGCATTGTTTCACATTACTGAGGTAACCCAGCCACAGGGTCATTCCACCAGCGGCTCCCATGAACGCTACAAGTCAAAGGAGAGACTTCAGTGGGAAAAGGAAAATGACTGTCTTGTGCGGATGCGGGAGTGGATACTCAAAAACAAGATTGCCGCTGCAAACGAGCTTGATGAGATCGAAAAGCAGGCTGTACAGCGTGTGAAGGAGGCCCGCCGGGCAGCCTGGAACAATTTCCAGAAGCCCATCCTGGAACGCAGAGACGACTTCATCAAAAAAGTAAATATTTCAACCTGCAGGTGTTTAAAGGTAAACAAGATCGATAAACTTCTGCAGGAACTGGCGCGAATCGGGGAGCCTACCCGTAAAGACATCATTTCCACTGGCAAAAAAATTCTGCGTTTGATCTGCAATACCTGTACACCCGGTGAATCCACCCTGAAGCGGATTGTGACACAATGGCTTGAAGAGGAATTTGCCGGCAACCAGCGCAGATATTCTTCTCATCTTTACAGCGAATCATCGCTTTCGCCATTGAAGATCAAGGAGGTGGCACCCGAATATTCGGAAGATGCCCCCATGGTAAACGGCCGTGAGATACTGGTGACAAACAATGACTACATTTTTTCAAATTACCCTGAAGCTTTGATTTTCGGGGAAGATGTGGGCCATATTGGCGGGGTTAACCAAACCCTTGAGGGCCTTCAGAAAAAATTCGGCAAGTTGCGTATCAGCGACACCGGCATCAGGGAAGCCACCATCATTGGCCAGGGTTTGGGTATGGCGATGCGCGGGTTGCGACCCATTGCCGAGATTCAATACTTTGACTATCTGCTGTTTGGGTTGCAGGTGATCAGCGATGATCTGGCTACACTTCATTACCGGACGGCGGGCGGGCAAAAAGCACCGATGATCATCAGCACACGCGGACACCGCCTGGAAGGGATCTGGCACTCCGGAAGCCCCTTAAGCATGGTGATCAATTCCATCAGGGGCGTGCATGTGCTGGTTCCGAGAAACATGACACAAGCAGCCGGTTTTTACAACACCATGCTGCAGTCGGATGATCCCGCACTCATTATTGAGCCGCTAAATGCATACCGGCTAAAAGAAAAAATGCCTTCCAACATCGGGAAGATCACTGTGCCACTGGGCAAACCGGAGATCATGCATAAAGGCACCGATGTTACCCTGGTAACTTATGGCTCATGTGTGCGGATCGCGCAGGATGCCGTTCAGCAATTGAAAGATTTCAACATCTCCGTGGAACTTATTGACGTCCAGTCGCTATTACCGTTCGACATTCACCACACCATTGTGGAATCTTTGAAAAAGACCAATAAAATTGTGTTTTTTGATGAAGATGTACCCGGTGGAGCCACATCTTTCATGATGCAAAAAGTTCTGGAAGAGCAAAAAGGTTACAGATACCTTGATGCAGAGCCTGCAACTGTTACTGCACAGGACCATCGTGCGGCTTATGGTACCGATGGTGATTATTTTTCAAACCCCAATGCTGAAGATGTGTTTGAGAAGATATACCTGATGATGCACGAATACAATCCGGGTGCTTATCCCAAAATATTCTGATCAAGCGGCAAGCCTGATCTGCTGTCATCCCAAAAATAATTCTGAACATTTCCATAAAAAAACAACCACTGCGCAACATTGTGCAGTGGTTTTTCCATAATATCAGGACTGGTTCTAATAGTTTTCGGCCAGTTCTTCGAACCAGGCTTGCGGATGACGGCAGGCGGGGCAATTTTTCAACGCTTTTTCCCCTTCATGTATATAGCCGCATTTGATGCAGAACCACTGTGTTTTTTCCGGGCGCTGAAATACCGTTCCTTCTTTAACCCTGCTCAGCAGCTTAAGGTATCTCTCTTCGTGGTGTTTTTCCACCTGGGCCACCAGTTTAAAAGAGGTAGATACGCGTTTGAATCCCTCTTCTTCTGCTATCCTGGCAAATTCGGGATATAGCTCAACCCACTCTTCATTTTCGCCGGCAGCGGCAGAAACCAGGTTTTCGGCTGTGGTACCGACCTTACCGGCAGGATAAGCAGCTGTTATTTCTACCTTGCCACCCTCTAAATATTCGTAAAACGTTTTCGCGTGGATTTTCTCATGGTCGGCAGTTTGCCTGAAAATGGCGGCGATCTGTTCGTATCCCTCTTCACTGGCTACCTTGGCGTACATTTCATAACGACGTGCAGCCTGCGATTCGCCCGCAAATGCTTTCAGCAAATTCTGTTCTGTCCTTGTTCCTTTGATACTTTGTTCATTCATGGTTTTCCCTTTCTGTTGATATGGTTTATGGAGATGATGTATGATGAGACACGGTTTATGGGGCTTATGCTTAAAACCCACCGAAACAAATGTAATGGTTTTTGTACACCAAAGCCTAAACAAGAGGCAATTTATAATCAGATTAAATCAGGATAGGGAAAGCTCCAATCATTTATCATCAGGTTTTTTCAACACCAGCACATCCTGGAAATCCATGCATTTGTCGCGCGGATTGCCTGCCCACCATCCGGGATGGAACTGGTCGGCAATAAGGCCGGCCTCATGGATCATGGCCATTGCATAATTATAACGGTATGCGATATTGGCATTTTTAACCTGTTTGTTATGAAGGAAGTAATGCTCGTAACGATAAGGGAAGAACGGGTTGTTTGATTGATCCAGGTGCTTTTCAGAATCTTCGGTGATCAGAAAAAATGTGGCAAAACAGTATGCGTCTTTTTTCAGTACGCGGCTAATTTCCATCAGGTAGTTTTTTACCTCACCGGCCTGCATATGGGTGAATACCGATGTTAAAACCACGAGGTCAAAACTATTGTCATCATAGGGGAAGTGCAGATTGGCGGCGTCATGGTCACTTTCCAGGTTGTAGAGGTCATTCAGGAGGGGCATCCAGGTAAACTGAAAATGGGGAAATGGCAGGTAGTGTTTTTGGCACCATTCAATTCCGTCTTTTACGATGTCGAAACCTTCATAGCTGCCGTTCTCGTTCAGGTAAGCGGTCAGGGGCCTGGCTATTCGTCCGATGCCACAGCCAACGTCCAGTATATGGTGATGGGGTTGCAGGCCGCAATGACGGATAAACAGATCCAGAAAGTTGTTTCCTATGGCAACAAAGTCGCCCTGACCGGTAAATATTCTTCCCCGTGGTGGTACGAGTGGTGGTTTTTTATTCAGCAAGCTATCATAAACATCGCGCGGAAGGTAAAAAAGCCTTCTGACCAGGCGGCGTTGCCCGGGTCTTAAACGGTAATATACTTTTCGCAGGACATCCATCATGCATTTACCTGAACGTGCATTTGTTTGCCAGGTATTTTTTGAGGTTCATCAGGGGTTTTACAGGTAAACAATGTGATGAGCGAGATCAGACAGCCGCCAACCTTTGCAGTATTCCGGCACCTTTTCTGATGAGTATTTGTTTCCTGTCGGCACCTGTTGAGATGATATCCACGGGAACCTGGATGAAGTCTTCGATCATCGACACATAATCAAGCAGGGCTGCCGGCAGTTGTTCATAAGATTCCACGTTGTCAAGCGAGTTATTCCAGCCTTGTAATTCTTTGTATATTGGTTTCAGAGATTCCTGTTCGAGGGTCAGAGGGAAAATGTTTTGTTCTTCACCATGTATCTCATACCCTGTGCACACGCTGATTGTCTCAAGTTCGTTTAACACATCCGCTTTTGTCATGATTAGCCGGCTGACCCCATTGATCATCACGGCATATTTCAATGCAGGCAGGTCAAGCCAGCCGCATCTTCTGGGTCTTCCGGTGGTAGAGCCATACTCATTTCCGCGTTCGCGCAGGTGATCAGCTACCTTACCTGTGAGTTCTGTGGGGAATGGCCCTCCTCCCACCCTTGTGCAATAGGCTTTAAAAACGCCAAATACTTCTCCGATGCGCGAGGGGGCGAGTCCGAGCCCGATACATGCTCCGGCGGTTATGGTATTTGAGGAAGTTACATAGGGATATGAGCCAAAGTCAATATCAAGAAGAGTTCCCTGCGCTCCTTCAGCAAGAACCCGGGCGCCTTTGTCAAGGGTTTCGTTGATAAAAACCTCACTTTGCACCCTTGGTATGGCTTTCAGCCGTTCCAGTCCACGGAACCACTCCTGTTCATATTCATCAAATGCAAATCCGTCAAGTTTTAAGTCTGCAAGAAGATATCCAAGGCTTTCGGCGAGGCGAAGGTGTTCCGATTTCAGGGCTTCATATTTTTTATGGAAGTTATCGGTTGCGATATCAGCGAGGCGCAATCCGGTGCGGGCCACTTTATCGGCATAGGTGGGGCCGATTCCCTTCAGGGTGCTGCCTATACGCAACTTTCCCTTTTTATTCTCCAAAGCCGCATCCAAAAGCCTGTGGGAGGGCAGAATCAGGTGTGCCTTACCACAGATAAACAATGATTCCTGTAATACATCGGGAGGGATATTCAACTGGTCAAGCTCCTTGTTGATAATAAAAGGGTCGAGAACAACCCCGTTTCCTACAACGTTCACACATCCGCTGTGAAATATCCCGGACGGGATGGTATGCAGGATATACTTCTTGCCTTCAAACACCAGGGTGTGTCCTGCATTGGGGCCACCCTGGAAGCGGGCAACCACTTTGTAGTGGGGTGTTAGCACATCAACGATTTTTCCTTTACCTTCATCGCCCCATTGCAGGCCCAGCAGCACATCGGCTTTGTTCACCTCTTTCATATGTATTGTTTTTTTGATTGTTTTCTCACACCAAAAATACCATAAATTACAGATAATACAAATATATTGTTTGGTTTCACCGGTTTCCCGGAAAACCATCGTTCAAAAGCAGGTGAGAAATGGCCGGCGGGTTTAACAGTCGGAGCAGGTTGCAGGTGGTCAGACAGGGTATGTCAGCTTTTATCCTGACAGTTTTTGCAAAGGCCGTAAAACGCAAAAGAGCGGTGTGTAACTTCAAAATGCATCAGCTCCGATACGGAGTTCTGTATTTCCTGTAAGCGGGGGTCACAGAATTCATAAACCTTTCCGCATTCTGAGCAAACCAAATGGTCGTGCTGGCGGTATTTGTAGGATTTTTCAAATTGCGCTACATTTTTACCGAACTGATGCTTTACTACAAGGTTGCAGTTGAGGAGGAGCTCAATGGTATTGTACAAAGTGGCACGACTTACCCTGTATTTATTATTTTTCATTCTGATATACAATGATTCTACATCAAAATGGCCGTCGGTAAGGTATATTTCCCGTAAAATGGTAAATCGCTCGGGGGTTTTTCTGTGCCCATTGTTTTCCAAATAGGCTGAGAATATACTTTTTACGGTATCCAGAACTTCGTTATTGTTATTATGATCCGTCATTTGCTCCGTGATTTATGGACAAACATATGCGGTGGTAAAGATAAGAAATTTTTCTTTATTTGAATTCTTTATAAATAAAATGTTTAGAATCTCGCGGTCAATATATTAGGATTCCGGTTCCAGTTTTCCAATGCGTGTCACTTTCTGAACACCCCTGATCTTTTTCAGCTTTTTGATGAGGTTTTTTAAATGTTGTGTGTCATGGATGTACAGCATGAGTTCACCCTGGAAAGTGCCATCGTGTGTATCGATGTGGATATTCCTGATGTTCACATTGTACTCACTGGAAATTGTATTGGTGATGTCCTGCAGCAGTCCCACTTCATCAATGCCACTCAGTCGCAATCCGGCGAGGAATGCAATGCTTTGACTTGCCATCCATTTTGCTTTGACCACCCTGTAGGCATATTTTGACAGTAGCTGTACTGCATTGGGGCAACTGTTCCGGTGTATTTTGATGCCGTCCTGTATGGTTACAAATCCAAACACATCGTCGCCGGGAATGGGGTTACAACACGGGGAGAATGTATAGTCCAGGTTTTCCAGGTTATCGCCGATGAGAAGGGTGTCCGGTTTTTCCTTCATTTGCTGGCGAATGGGGTCTTTTGGAGGTTCTTTGGTTTGCTGGCTGTCTTTCTGCCGTCCGAAGGGGTTACGGATATAGCTCAATATACCTCCACCTTCCTGTTCTGAAACATAGGTTTTGAGTTCCTTCTGCCCGATTTTACCGATGGCTACTTCATAATAGAGATCGAGGGGTGCGGGCAACTTGAAATAATCGAGCAGCTTTTGGATATTTTCAGGGGTGAACTCAATTTTGAATTGCTTCAGCTTTCTTTCCAGTATTTCTTTACCGTCCTCTGCCTGGTTTTTTCTTTGTTCTTTCAGAGCTGCCTTGATCTTTCCTTTTGCGCGTGCTGTGGTGACGTAGTTTAACCAGTCGGGTTTGGGATGTTGTTTTTTGCTGGTAATGATTTCCACCTGGTCGCCACTTTTGAGTGCATGGCTTAAGGGGACAAGCTTATGGTTAACTTTGGCTCCCAGGCAGTTGTCGCCCACCTGGGTGTGTATGCTATAGGCAAAGTCGAGTGCGGTAGAGCCCAGGGGGAGTGTACGCAACTCACCTTTGGGAGTAAACACGATTATTTCATCGGAAAAGAGATTGAGTTTAAAATCATCGATAAAGTCGAGTGCATCGGATTCGGCACTCTTCAGTATTTCCCTGATCCTCCGCAGCCACTTATCGATACCGCTTTCGCCTGTTGTGGACTCCTTGTATTTCCAATGTGCAGCATAACCTTTTTCTGCCACTTCATCCATCCTGGCTGTCCGGATTTGCACCTCCACCCATTTCCCCTGCCGGCTCATCACGGTGGTATGCAAGGATTCATAACCGTTGGCTTTGGGTGTGGATATCCAATCGCGCAAACGATCGGGATTGGGTTGATAGATATCGGTCACCAGTGAATAAGCCTTCCAGCAGTCGGCTTTTTCGCGGAAATAAGGCGTGTTCAGGATAATCCGGATGGCAAAAATATCGTACACCTCTTCAAAGGGTACCTCTTTATTCTTCATCTTTCCCCAGATGGAACTGACTGACTTGGTCCGGGCCAGAATATTGAAATCCAGTTTTTCCTTTTGCAGTGATCTCCGTATGGGCTTGGTAAACGACTGGATAAAACGCGACCGTTCTTCCCTTGTGTCGGCAAGTTTTTGCTGGATGGTCTGGTACACCTCCGGTTCGGTATATTTTAAGGCGAGGTCTTCCAGTTCGCTTTTGATGGCATGAAAACCCAATCTATGGGCCAGGGGTGCGAAGAGATACAGTGTTTCGTTGGCTACCTTTAGCTGCTTTTTCGGAGGGAGCGAGTCAAGGGTGCGCATATTGTGCAGGCGGTCAGCCAGTTTAATAAGGATCACCCGCACATCGTCCGAAAGGGTTAGCAACATCTTCCGGAAATTTTCAGCCTGGATGGATGTTGTCTGGTCAAAAATGCCGGAAATTTTTGTGAGGCCGTCGATGATGCGCGAAACTTCCTCATCAAAATACTCAGAAATATCCTCGAGGGTATAGTCGGTATCTTCAACCACATCGTGCAGCAGGGAACATACAACACTGGTAGCACCCAGTCCGATCTCTTCCACCACTATTTTGGCTACAGCGATGGGATGATAGATGTAAGGCTCTCCGCTTTTCCTCCGGTGGTCAATATGGGCTTTGGCAGCAAAATCAAAAGCCAGCCTGATACGTTTACGGGCTTCCTTTCCTATGGTAGGCCGGCAAACGGTTAGCAGCGAACGATAACGCTTCAGTATTTCCGCACGTTCCTTGGCAAGGGCAGCTTCATCCATGGTGTTTTTATCCCATTATTGACAATATGCAAAGATACTCAAATTTGAGCCTCTGTTTAACAGGCCCGTTGCATATAAATGCAACTACCAGGCAAACAGCGGGAAACCCTCCATGAGGGTGTTCACCTTTTTGCGCACACCTGCTATCACTTCTTCGTTGTCAATATTGGAAATCACCTCATCGATAAAGTCAACAATCTGAACCACATGCTCTTCCTTTAGTCCCCTTGTGGTTACGGCGGGTGTTCCGATGCGTATGCCGGAAGTTTGGAAAGGGGAGCGGCTATCGAAAGGAACCATATTCTTGTTGATGGTTATATCGGCTTCTACCAGGGTATTTTCAACCTTTTTCCCTGTGATATCGGGAAACTTGGAACGCAGGTCAATCAACATCAAGTGGTTATCGGTTCCGTTTGAGGTTACATGATAGCCTCTTTCCACGAAGGCGTCTGCCATGGCTTTGGCATTTTTCATCACTTGTATCCCGTAGTCACGGAATGAAGGCTTGAGTGCTTCGCCAAAAGCAACGGCTTTTGCGGCGATCACGTGTTCGAGCGGGCCACCCTGCGTACCCGGGAAAACAGCACTGTCGAGCACCGCCGACATCATCTTGATTTGGCCTTTGGGCGTTTTAAGACCCCAGGGATTCTCGAAGTCATTGCCAATCAGAATCAGTCCACCCCTGGGACCGCGCAATGTTTTGTGGGTGGTGGTGGTGATGATATGACAATGTGGTAAGGGATCGTTCAGTAATTTGGCAGCGATCAGCCCGGCAGGGTGTGCAATGTCTGCCAGCAAAATGGCTCCGACCTTGTCAGCAATTTCACGCATGCGGGCGTAGTCCCAGTCGCGAGGATAAGCGGAAGCACCTGCAATGATCATTTTTGGCTTTTCTTTCAGTGCAATGCGTTCCATCTCTTCGTAATCGATGGTTCCAGTATCCTCTTTAACGGTATAGGCTACCGGTCTGTAAAGGATCCCCGATAAGTTTACCGGAGCTCCATGAGAAAGATGGCCACCGTGGCTGAGGTCAAGCCCCATAAAGGTATCGCCAGGGTTCAGGCAGGCCAGAAATACGGCGGCATTTGCCTGGGCACCACTGTGAGGCTGCACATTGGCCCATTCGGCACCGAACAACTCTTTTGCCCTGTCGATGGCCAATTGTTCTGTCTGATCAACAATCTGACAGCCACCATAATACCTGCGTCCGGGATATCCCTCGGCATATTTATTGGTCATCACACTGCCCATGGCCTCCAACACATGTTCGCTGGCAAAGTTCTCCGAAGCAATCAATTCAACTCCGTGCAACTGACGCTGATACTCCTGCTCTATCAAATCAAATACTTTGAGGTCTTTTTCCATAATTTCCAAGGTGTTTTATGTTTTGTGATTATTTAGTATTCCTGCATTATTCATAAAAAGAAATCCCAAAATTACATATAATTTAACAATCACAGAAACAGGAATGTTCCGCGAAATTGGTATTTTTACCCCGCAAATAATAGATTTTGGTTTAATTAAGACACACGATGAAAAAACGATGCTTTATTATCCTGATGATGATTATCCCGTTTACCGCGATTGCCGGAGAAAAGATTGTTATTTCCCGCTGGCTTTCCACACCGGCTCTTGAGGTACATTATCCCCTGTTTTATGATGTTCCGAATGTAGAAGGCAATGTGTTTACTGACAGACAGTTGCTGCTATTTGACCACATGGATCTGCGTAACTACTATCCTGAAGAAGGCAAAACCCTGACCTGGTTAAACGGTCAGGATATGCAGTGGGATGTTGAGTTTACGGATGCCGGGGGGGTCATTAGCATTACAGGGCGAGACCCTGGCGACCTGCCGGAGATCGCATACCTGGCCACTTACATCCGGGCTGACAGATGGATGAAGGCCACACTGGAGCTAAAAAGCCCCTGGATGTTTGAAGCCTGGCTGAACGGCAAAAAGATCGGCACCAAGTCCACCATCGAATCCAAAAAAGAAAAAGAAAACAATAACGATCCGGACAATGAAACCGGTACACCTGAAAACACGGAGCCGGGTGACAACCGATCCGATTACGGAAGGATCAGGCACTCCATGGAATTAACCCGCGGCACGCATTTGTTGGTCATCAAAATGCTACGAACACCCATTGAAGGGCTGCCGTGGGAGATTGCGGGGAACATCATTCCGGAGGAGCCTTTTGGCCCCAACGATTTTTCCATTGCAAGCACACCGGAAACCATAAAGGATATTCTCCATTTTATGGATGGTAAGAAAGTAAGCTCCGTTCGTCCCTCGCCCGACGGCCAAATGTATGCCGTGGGCTACCGTCGTTCGCTGCCTCCTTCGAACCGCTCCGAAACGTGGACCGATATCCGGAGGTTTTCCGACGGCAGCCTGGTACACTCATTCCGTCACGCAAGTGTTTCACGTCTTTCCTGGTTGCCTGCCACCAATGCCGTTTCCTATACCACAGTAAATGATGGGAAAACAACCATTCATTGGCATCATTTGGAAACCGGGGAAAAGAAAGTCATATTGGAGGATATTGCCGACTTTGCAGGCTTCCGCTGGTCACCCGAAGAAAGCTACCTGGTTTACTGGCTTAGGGAGGAAGGCAGCGGAACAGACGCTACCATGCGCCATATCATCGGTATGCAGGACCGCCAGGCACATTTCAGACATCGTACATTTTTATACAAACTGGACGTGGCTTCGGGTATCCGGACGAGGCTAACCCACGGCAACCTGAGTACCAGTCTGCACGATATCAGCCCGGATGGAAAACAACTGATATTCAGTAAATCACGCCCTGATTATCTTGAGCGGCCGTACATGAAGCATGATATTTTCATGGTAAATCTGGAGCAACTTACCGTTGACACTTTGTTTGCCGACAAAAGGTGGTCGGTAAGCTTACGCTTTTCGCCTGATGGCCGTTCCCTGCTGGCCACAGGAGGACCATCGGCCTTCAACCGTGCCGGTGAAAATATCCCGGAGGGTATGATCGCGAACACTTATGATACACAGGCTTACATTGTTTCTTTGGATGATTTGGCCGTCAAACCTATAACCCTTGACTTTGACCCATCGGTGGTATCGGTTTACTGGCATGCCACTGACAATCAAATTTACCTGATAGCCGGAGAAAAGGACTACAGGAGGTTATTCAGGTATGATCCGGATCGTGACCGTTTTGAAAGGATTGAAACCGGAACTGATTACCTGTCGTCCATTCATTTTGCGGCCGGCGGGAGAA
>SKTQ01000272.1 GCA_007122505.1 Bacteroidales bacterium
CCTTAGTAGAAATGAATGCACCCCTCTCCATACAAACCTTATTACCTTATTGTGTTGGCTTTAAATAAATGTCTGTTAATAAGGTAATAAGGTATATGTTTCGATGGGTATCCCTGTTTTCCACTAAAGTCAAAATAAGAAAAAATAAGGTTTTCATTGTTGCGTGTTATGCTGAAATCACAATCCCATGACAATCAATGAATTATAAACATATGAAAAAGCATATTCATTTCATTGCCATTGGCGGTAGTGCCATGCATAACCTGGCCATTGCACTCCATAAAAAGGGAGAAGTGGTAACCGGGTCGGATGATGAAATTTTTGATCCTTCGGGGAAGCGCTTACGTATGTATGGTTTGTTTCCGGAAAAAACCGGGTGGTTTACGGAAAATATTCATCCGAAACTGGATGCAGTTATCGCCGGTATGCATGCCAAGCCTGACAATCCGGAATTGTTAAAAGCCAGGCAATTGGGCATTCCTGTATATTCTTTTCCGGAGTTTCTTTACGAGCATGCAAGGGAAAAGACACGTGTTGTTATTGGTGGCAGTCATGGCAAAACAACCATCACCTCCATTATTTTGCATATCCTGAAAAAATTGGATATGAAGACCGATTACATGGTGGGTGCCCAGTTAGAAGGTTTTGATGTGATGGTAAAGCTTTCAGATGACGCACCATTTATGGTCATGGAAGGTGATGAATATCCCAGCGGACCCACAGATCCCCGTCCAAAGTTTCATGTCTATAAACCGCATATTGCTGTGATCAGCGGGATTGCATGGGACCACATGAATGTTTTTCCCACTTATGAAGACTACCTGGATCAATTCAGAACATTCATTGATTGTATGGAGGAAAACGGCAAGTTGATATATTGTGCCGATGAACCTTCAGTAAATGCGCTGGTTCAACAGATCCAAAGAGACGATGTTCATCTGTATCCGTATTACATTCCGGAATATCTGGTTAAAGACGGACATACTACGGTTTTTGGCGAGGAAGGCAATTTTCCGGTGGGATTGTTTGGCAGGCATAATTTACTGAATATTCAGGCTGCCCGACTTGTTTTGCAGCAGCTTGGTGTTGATGATGAAGCCTTTGGAAAGCATATCGGTTCCTTTCGGGGAGCCAGCAATCGCCTGGAAACTATTTATCATAGTGATGATGTGGTGGTGATCAGGGATTTTGCGCATGCACCCTCGAAACTACGTGCCACCCTGGAAGCTGTAAAGGCCCATTATACAGGCAAAACCATTGTTGCTTGCATGGAATTGCACACTTACAGCAGTCTGAACAGGGCTTTTTTACCGCAATACAAAGATACAATGGAAGAAGCGGATGAGGCCATCGTATTTTACAGTCCACATGCCCTTGAGTTAAAAAGATTGCCCCTGCTTGACAAGTCAGAAGTTACCCGGGCGTTTAATAAAAAAGGCTTACAAGTGGTCACAGACAAGGAAAGCCTGGGGCATATTTTACACAGCCGCCCGTCACATAACACCTGTTTCCTGTTTATGAGCTCAGGAAGCTTTGGAGGTTTTGATTTGGCAGGTTTTATTCAAAAACTTGCAAACCCATTGGGAGACTAAAAATACTGAAAACCTGGTGCTTGTCACAAAGCAGACGTTCACAAATAATTGATACACCCTGAAAAAGTGAAGACAATGAGTGAATCTGAAGTGAAACCCGTTATTGAGGAAAGCTGGCTTGAGGTACTGCAGGATGAATTCAAATCCGATTATTTCCGTGATTTAAAACAGTTTTTATTAGAGGAAAAAAAGAAGTTCACCATCTATCCTCCGGGTTCCAGGATTTTTGCTGCTTTCAATCATACACCTTTTCACAAGGTAAAAGTGGTTTTACTGGGGCAGGATCCATACCACGGGCCCGGGCAAGCCCATGGACTGTGTTTTTCGGTAAACAGGGGTATTCCCAAGCCACCTTCCCTGATCAACATTTTCAAAGAACTGAGGTCCGATCTGGGTGTTCCGGAGCCTATGCACGGCAACCTGGAAGACTGGGCCGAACGTGGGGTATTGCTGCTGAATGCCACGCTTACCGTGCGTGAACGGCAACCCGGCTCACATCAGAACAAAGGCTGGGAAACCTTTACCAATGCAGCTATTCGGGCCTTGTCTGAGCAAAAATCAGGTCTTATATTTTTACTTTGGGGAAACTATGCGCAAGCAAAGGAGCAAATGATTGATACCACCAGGCATTATGTGTTGAATGCCCCACACCCCTCCCCTTTTTCTGCAGCCAGAGGATTTTTGGGTTGCAAACATTTCTCGGAAGTAAATCGTATCCTGAGAGAACAAAATATGGAGGAAATTGACTGGACCATCAAATGAAATATTTTTCCGACCTTTGTATGCTTGCCGCATACTATATGATTTGGCAGGCTATTTTTCATTCAATTAAAGGGGCATAATTTGGAAAATTTTATATTTGGGATACATCCTGTTCTGGAAAGTCTGGAAAGCGGAAAAATACCTGAGAAAGTGCTGATCCAAAAGGGTTTGCAGGGCAGTACTTTTCAAAAACTGTTTGCACTCATCAGGAAAAAAAAGATTCCCTTTCAGATGGTTCCTGCCGAGCGACTGTCAAAGGTAACGACCGGAAATCACCAGGGTGTGATCGCTTATATATCAGCCATTGAATACCAATCACTGGAAAATCTGCTCCCGGGTATTTTTGAAAAAGGTGAGACACCATTGCTCGTTCTGTTGGATGGGATCACTGACGTACGTAACCTGGGTGCCATTGGACGCTCCGCAGAATGTGCAGGTGCCCATGCGATCGTTTTGCCTGCAAAAGGCAGTGCTAATGTTACACCTGATGCCATTAAGGCATCAGCCGGCGCATTGTCAAGGATTCCGGTTTGCAAAGAGCCCAACATTTTGCAAAGCATTGCCTTTTTGCAGGCTTGCGGTATCAGGGTTGTAGCCTGCGACAGCAAAGGCCATGAAAATGTCTTTAACAGTGATCTCACCAAACCACTTGCCATTGTAATGGGCTCAGAAGACAAAGGTGTTTCAGGCGCCGTCAGAAAAACAGCCGACAATGTGGTTGAAATCCCCATGAAAGGCACCATTGGCTCACTGAATGTATCAGTGGCCACGGGTATTATATTGTTTGAAGCACTAAGGCAACGTTACCATTGATTGCTTAAAATGATAAATGATGACCATCCGGACAGGATTATTCATACCTTGCTTTATCGATCAGCTTTATCCGGAAACAGGATTCAGCATGCTGAAGGTATTGAAGCATGCATCCGAAAAAAAGCATGTTCACATGGAGTTTGATTATAACCCGGAACAAACCTGTTGCGGGCAGGCTGCATATAACGGAGGATACTGGGATGAAGCCAAGCACCTCGGGGAAAAAGTTATCAGAGATTTCAGCAATTA